>NZ_LOYP01000041.1:0-80943 GCF_001526365.1 Burkholderia sp. MSMB1835 | reverse complement strand
GGCGGCGGTCACGGCCACGGTGGCGGCCATGGCGACGGCGACGGTGATGGCGGCGGTCACGGCCACGGTGGCGGCCACGGCGATGGCGACGGTAATGGCGGCGGTCACGGCCACGGTGGCGGCCACGGCGATGGCGACGGTAATGGCGGCGGTCACGGCCACGGTGGCGGCCACGGCGATGGCGACGGTAATGGCGGCGGTCACGGCCACGGTGGCGGCCATGGCGATGGCGGTGGTGGTCACGGCAACGGCGGCGGCAATGGTGACGGCGGTGGCGGTCACGGCAATGGCGGCGGCCACGGTGACGGTGGTGGCGGCCATGGCAATGGCGGCGGCAATGGCAACGGCGGTGGTGGTCACGGCAACGGCGGCGGCAATGGTGACGGCGGTGGCGGTCACGGCAATGGCGGTGGCCATGGTGACGGTGGTGGCGGCCATGGCAATGGCGGCGGCCATGGTGACGGTGGTGGCGGCCATGGCAACGGCAACGGCGGTGGCAACGGTGGTGGCGGTCACGGCAATGGTGGCGGCAACGGTAATGGCAACGGCAGTGGCGGAGCCGGCAATGGCGGCGCTAACGGTGTCGGCAACGGCCGTGGTAATGGTGGCAATAGCGGCGGCGCCGGCGGCGGCGCGGGCAACGGTGGCGGAAACGGTAACGGCGGTGGAGGCGCGGGTAACGGCGGCGGGAGCGGCGGCGCCAATGGCACCGGCGGCCACGGCAACGGCGGCGGCAACGGTAACGGCAACGGCAGTGGCGGCGTCGGCAACGGCCGTGGCACCGGCAACGGCAACGGCGGCGGTCACGGCAACGGCGGATCGTCCGGCGGCAACCACTGACCCGAAGCGTTGCCCGGCCGAATACGGTCAGAGCATCTCGAGCGCGCGCTTGCTGCGCGGCGGACGGAAATACGCGTCAAGCTGCGCGCGCTCGTCATCGCTCAACACGAAATCGAGCGCGGCGCGATTGTCGCGCACGTGTTCGATCCGCGACGCCTTCGGAATCGCGAATACACCCGGCTGCGCGAGCACCCATGCCAGGGCGACGCGCATCACCGACACGCCGCGCAGCCGCGCGATATCGTCGAGCGGCGAGCGTTTGGGCAGCCGCCCGTGATCGACCGGGCTGTACGCCATCGCCGGAATCCGATGGTCGGCCAGCCACGGCAGCAGGTCGAATTCCGGGCCGCGTCGCGCGATGTTGTAGAGAATCTGGTTGGTTGCGCACGCACCGCCGCCCGCCTCGTCGACGAGTTCGGCCATGTCGGCCGTATCGAAATTGCTCACGCCCCAGTGGCGGATCTTGCCCGCACGTTGCAACGCGTCGAAGCCCTCGACGGTTTCCTCGAGCGGCACCGAACCGCGCCAGTGCAGTAGGTACAGGTCGAGGCGGTCGGTACGCAGGCGCTTGAGGCTCGCGTCGCACGCGGCGACGACCCCGCGCCGGCTCGCATGGTGCGGATAGACCTTGCTGACGAGAAACACGTCGTCGCGCAGGCCCGCGAGCGCATCGCCGACCAGTTCCTCGGTCGCGCCGTCGCCATACATCTCGGCCGTATCGACCAGCGTCATCCCGAGTTCGACGCCCTCGCGCAGCGCGGCGATCTCGTCCGCGCGCCGCGCCGGCCGCTCGCCCATTTCCCAGGTGCCCAGCCCCAGCTTCGGAATCGTCTCGCCGTTCGGCAAGGCGACCGTGGCGATCGTGTCTGTCATGCGTTCCTCGTCGCGGATTCGTGGCCGCACACCGCGGCCGAAGCATCGGATACGACGCATCAGTGTAGTCAATCGGTGCGCCGCTGGCCTATTACACGGCAAAAACCGGCTATAACGGCGCGGCATGATGACTTAGAATGGCCGCAACCTGATCGATACCCATTGTATGAAGGCACCCACGGACGACCGCTGGCAGGACCTGCGCCCCGACCCCGACAACGATACGCCGCTCTACCTGCAGCTCGCCCGCAAGCTCGGCGACGCGATCCACGACAACCGCTGGACGGCCGGCGAAGCGCTGCCCTCCGAGCGTGTGCTGTCCGAAGCGCTCGGCGTGTCGCGCATCACCGCGCGCAAGGCGATCGCGCTGCTCGTCGAGCAAGGCTTGATCCGCCGCACACAGGGCGCGGGCAACTTCATCCAGCCGCGCTACGAGGATCCGCTGTCGCGGCTGTCGAGCTTCAGCGAAATGCTCGAGCGCCGCGGCTTCAAACCGAGCTCGCAGTGGCTCGCGCGCGAAATTCAGCCCGCGAACCGCGACGAAGTGATCCAGCTCGGGCTGTCGCCGGCCGCCTCGGTTACACGCCTGAAACGCCTGCGTCTCGCCGACGGCATCGTGATGGCCGTCGAGAACTCGACGTTCCCCGCCACGCTGATTCCCGATCCGCAGGCGATCGTCGGCTCGCTGTACAGCTATCTCGAAGCGCGCGGCACGCCGATCGTGCGCGCGCTGCAGCATTTCCGCGCGGTCAACGCGACCGACGAGATCGCCGAGCAGATGGGCATCGCCCCGCACGACGCCCTCCTGCTGATCACGCGGATCGGCTATACGTCCGACCAGCGTGCGATCGAACTGACCGATACCTACTGCCGCAACGACTACTACGATTTCGTCGTCGAACTGCGCAAGTAACGCGAGCGCACGTCGCCGGTCCTCACAGCCAGCGTGCGTCGTCGGTGCCGAGCGGCACGGGCGGCCGCGCGAACGACGGCGGCGTCGCCGACAACCGCTCGGCCGGCCGCACGGTGTCGAGCGCGCCGAACGGCGACGCGATGCGGTCGATCCGGTCGCGCACGTCGGCCAGCGCGAGATCGGGCGCGTGCAGCCCGTCCGGCACGACGCCGAACGACTGCAGCCAGCGCCCCGTCTGCGCGAGCGACATCCGCACGTGCCAGCTTCCCCCTTCGCGCGCCCGCCGTGCGAGCGCGATCATCGCGCCGAACGCCGCGAGATACCCCGTTGCATGATCGAGCGCCTGGCACGGCAGATGGCGCGGCCCGCTCGCCTGCGCGGCCTGCTGCTCCTGCCATGCGATTCCGCTCGCCGACTGCACGAGGCTGTCGAACCCGCGCCGCGCCGCCCACGGTCCTGCATGCCCGTACGCCGACACCGACACGTAGACGATGCCGGGCCGCCGCGCCGCCAGCGCCTGCGGCGCGAAGCCGCGCGCCGCGAGCGCGCCGGGCCGGTACGACTGCAGAAACACGTCCGCATCGCGCGCCAGGGCGTGCAGCGTATCGACGCCCGCCGCGTCGCGCAGATCGATCCACGTCGAACGCTTGCCGCGCCCGTTGTCGATCACGAGCGGCGCAATGTTCGGCAGGTGCGGACCGTTGACGAGCAGCGTCTGCGCGCCGTGCGACGCCAGCGTGCGGCCCGCGACCGGCCCCGCGATGATGCGCGTGAGATCGAGCACGCGCACGCCCGCCAGCGGCTGGTCGGCGTCGCCACGGCCGATCGGCTCGGCCGGCGCGTCGCCGATCCGCTCGATCTCGAACAGCGGCAGCGACGCGATCGCGCGCGCCTGCTCGTGAGCCGCCCATTCGTCAGGGGTTCTGATCAATGCCGCGCACAGGCCGGCCTCCGCCAGCGCGGTGTCGAGTGCCGCGCCGTCCCACGTACGGATCGCCGCGGCCACGTCGGCGGGCTGCGAGCCGCAGCCGAGCACGTCGAGAATGCCGTGCAGGTGATGCGGAAAATTCGCGTGCAGTTGAATCCAGCGTCCGTCGCCCGTCTCGAAGAAGCCGGTCACCGGATGGCGCAACTCCGGCGGCGGCCCGTCGTCCACGCGCAGGTAGCGTTCGCTGCGGAACGCCACGAGCGCGTCGCGCACCGACACGTCGACCGTTTGCGCCACGCCCGTTCGCAGCCGATGGCATTCGGCCGCCGCGAGCCCGGCTGCGGCGATCGTCGCGGCGGCAAGCGTGCCGACATGAAACGTCGACGGCAGCGCCGGGTCCTGCCCGGTCACGGTCGTCCGGGCCAGCGCGTCGCGCGCGCCGTCTGCGAGTTGCCAAAGATGCGCCAATGCGAATTCGGGTGTCATGGTGAAGGAGGCGCCGTTGGGGAGACGGAATCGAGTCTAGAATTCGCGACGGGCACGATCAATCTTGATTGCGCGAATCAATACATAACGAATAGTTGTAGCGGACCCGCGTTTCATGCGCGGCGACAGGAGCAAGCGGCATGACATCCGTCAGTGCACAGGAAGCCGCCGGCATGCTCGGCGTCAGCGTGAGCACCCTCTACGCATACGTGAGCCGCGGCCTGCTGCGCTCGCTGCCCGACGGCGCGACCAAGCGCCGCCGCTACGACACGAACGAGGTGCGCCTGCTCGCGCGCCGCCGCGCCGACGCGAAGCGCGCGGGCGGCGTCGCCGAACGTTCGCTCGACTGGGGCGTGCCGGTATTGGAATCGCGCATCACGCAGATCGCCGACGGCCGCCTGCGGTACCGCGGCGCCGATGCGATCGCGCTGGCCGACGCAGCGACGCTAGAAGAAACGGCCGCGCGGCTGTGGGACTGTCCGCCCGCACGGCTGGCCGCCACGTCGCTCGCATCGACCGGTTTCGATGCGGCGCAGTGGGACGACTGGGCGCGTCGCTGGGCGCATCTCGCACCGCTCGAACGGGCGCTGGTGCTGCTGCCGGCCGCGGCCGCATCGCTGCCGCGCCTGTGGGCGCAGGGACGCAACGCGCAGCTCGATTCCGCGGCGCTGCTGCTGCGCGTCGCGACGGCCGCGCTCGCCGGCATCGCGCCGGGCGACGCACCCGTGCACCGCCAGCTCGCGGCCGCGTGGCGCGTGCGGCGGCGCGACGAAGCCGACCTGCTGCGGCGTGCGCTCGTGCTGTGCGCCGATCACGAACTGAATCCGTCGACCTTCGCGGTGCGCTGCATCGCATCGACCGGCACCCATCTGTTCGGCGCGATCTCGGGCGGGCTCGCGGCGCTGTCGGGGCCGCGCCACGGCGGCGAGACGTTCCGCGCCGGCACGCTGCTCGACGAAGCCGCCCGCGCCGCCGATCTCGATCGCTACCTCGCGCTGCGGCTGGCGCACGACGAACGCGCGGACGGCGGGCGCACGGCCCTGTCCGGCTTCGCGCACCCGCTGTACCCCGACGGCGACCCGCGCGCGCGGGCGCTGCTCGATGCACTGCACGCGGCGACACCCGAGCGGCCGGCGCTGCGCAGGGCGCGCGCGCTCGCTTCGCGCGTCGAAGCGGCGACGGGCCTGCGGCCGACGATCGATTTCGCGCTCGCGGTGCTGGAGCGCACGCTCGCGCTGCCCGACGGCGCGGCGTTCACGCTGTTCGCGGCCGGCCGCACGGCAGGCTGGATCGCGCATGCGCTCGAACAGTACGCGGACGGGAAGCTGATCCGGCCGCGGGCGCGCTACGTCGGCAGCGACGCGGCCGCGTGACGCCGGCCGCCGCGCCATGCGGCGAACGGGCGCCACCATGCCGGCGCGCGGCGCTCGGCCGGCGCCGCGAGCGGGCCGAACGCGAACGTCGCGCCGCGCGGCCCGGCGCTGACCCACGCGCGCGTGCCGGGCAGCAACGTCAGCGATGCGCCCGCGCCCAGCCAGTGATCGTCGGGCCGGCCCTCGACGGTCACCCACACGTCGCCTGCGGCCACCTCGATCAGCGTGCGATCGACGATCCGCCACCGTCCGGCCGGCTCGTCGCCGTCCATCACGTAAAGTCGCAGTTCGCGCATGGCAGCCTCCTGGTCGCACGGGGTCGATGCCGCCAGTATTTCGGATAGCGGCGGCACACGGACAGATACGGCCGCAGACGCTTTCGGCTGAACTGTACTGGCCGCCCGACGGAGACAGGCATCCGGCGGCCGGGCCGGGCGGGCCACCCGACACCGCACCCCGAACTGCACGGCGCGGCGGCTTTCCCTACAATGTCGGCTGTCCCGCGCCACCGTCCCCGCCGTCATGTTCCAACGCCCGCCCGCCGCCGCTCCCGGCGAAAAGAACCTCACCGTGATGCTCTGGCTCGTTGCGACGGGCTTCTTCATGCAGACGCTCGACGCGACGATCGTCAACACGGCGCTGCCGTCGATGGCCGCGAGCCTCGGCGAATCGCCGCTGCGGATGCAATCGGTCGTGATCGCATACTCGCTGACGATGGCGGTGATGATCCCCGTATCGGGCTGGCTTGCCGACACGTTCGGCACGCGGCGCGTGTTCTTCAGCGCGATCCTGGTGTTCTCGCTCGGCTCGCTGCTGTGCGCGAACGCCCATACGCTGACGCAGCTCGTCGCGTTCCGCGTCGTGCAGGGCGTCGGCGGCGCGATGCTGCTGCCCGTCGGCCGGCTTGCGGTGCTGCGCACGTTCCCGGCCGAGCGCTACCTGCCCGCGCTGTCGTTCGTCGCGATTCCGGGGCTGATCGGCCCGTTGATCGGGCCGACGCTCGGCGGCTGGCTCGTGAAGATCGCGTCGTGGCACTGGATCTTCCTGATCAACGTGCCGGTCGGCGTCGCGGGCTGCATCGCGACCTTCTATTCGATGCCCGATTCGCGCAACCCGGCCGCCGGCCGCTTCGACCTGAAGGGCTATCTGCTGCTGACGATCGGGATGGTCGCGATCTCGCTGTCGCTCGACGGGCTCGCCGATCTCGGCATGCAGCACGCGGCCGTGCTGGTGTTGCTGATCCTGAGCCTCGCGTGCTTCGTCGCGTACGGGCTGTACGCGGTGCGCGCGCCGCAGCCGATCTTCTCGCTGGAGTTGTTCAAGATCCACACGTTCAGCGTCGGGCTGCTCGGCAACCTGTTCGCGCGGATCGGCAGCGGCGCGATGCCGTACCTGATCCCGCTGCTGCTGCAGGTGAGCCTCGGCTACTCGGCGTTCGAGGCCGGGCTGATGATGCTGCCGGTCGCGGCGGCCGGCATGTTCTCGAAACGGATCATCACGCGCCTGATCACGCGGCACGGCTACCGCAAGGTGCTGCTCGCGAACACGATCATGGTCGGCGTGATGATGGCGAGCTTCGCGCTGATGCGCGACACGGTGCCGGTGTGGGTGAAGGTCGTGCATCTCGCGCTGTTCGGCGGCTTCAACTCGATGCAGTTCACCGCGATGAACACGCTGACGCTGAAGGATCTCGGCACCGGCGGCGCGAGCAGCGGCAACAGCCTGTTCTCGCTCGTGCAGATGCTGTCGATGAGCCTCGGCGTCACGGTCGCCGGCGCGCTGCTCGCGACGTTCACCGGCATGCTGCGCACCGTGACGCCGAGCAACACGCTGCCGGCGTTCCATGCGACGTTCATCTGCGTCGGGATCATCACGGCCGCGTCCGCGTGGATCTTCGCGCAGCTCGCGCCCGAGATCCGCAGCACCGCGCGCAAGACCGACCCGTCCGAGCGCGCGTGACGCGCGGCGCGCGCCGAATCGGGCTCGCGCGCACCATCGCGGTGCAACGCGGCCGGGCACGCGTGCGCGTACCGGCCGCGAATGGCGGCCGCGCGCGGCGCGCTGCCGTGCATGCTTCTTGCTCGCCTATTCTGTAGGTAAACTGGCAGTCTTCCTTCGGCCGACATCATGAGCATGATCGAAATCGATCCCCCCGGCTTTCAGCCGCCCCGCCCGGTCGCCGGCGACGACGGGAACCGGCGCACCGTGCTGTACGGCGGCTACACCGTGTTCAGCGTGTTCCAGCCCGTTTTCTCGGTGTCGCACCGGCGCGCGATCGGCTATCACGCGTCGCTGCGCGCGCACGACGAGGAAAGCCGCCAGGTGGCGTCGCACGAGGTATTCACGCAGGCGGCGCGGCGCGGCGACCTGCTGGAGCTCGGCCGGCTCGCCGAATCGTTGCATCTCGGTAACTTCCACGCGTTCGACAGCCACGACGAATGGCTCTTCCTGAGCCTGCATCCGGCCGCGCTGATGGACACCATCTACGGCGACGCGCTGCTCGCGAATCTGAAGGCGCTCGGGCTGCCGCCGCACCGCGTGGTGCTCGAGGTGCCCGAGCAGGCCGGCGGCGAGACGCCGCGCTATGCGGCGATCATCGACGGGCTGCGCAAGGCCGGCTTCCTGATCGCCCTCGTCGGCTTCGGCGCGAAGCACTCGAACATCGATCGCGTGTGGCATTTGCATCCGGACATCGTCACGCTCGACCGCGGCATCCTCGCGCAGGCGAGCGAGCACTCGCATCTCGAACGCGTGCTGCCGGGGCTCGTGTCGCTGCTGCACGAATCCGGCCAGCTCGTGCTGATGGGCGGGCTCGCGACCGAACGCGACGCGCTGATCGCGCTCGAATGCGACGTCGATTTCGTGCAGGGCCAGTACTTCGCGGGGCCGAGCGTCGATCCCGTGCAGCCGCAGGCCGCCGCGGGCTGCATGGACACGCTGTCGGCCGCGCTGCGGCTGCGCGTCGCGCAGCGCGAGCGCACGCAGGCGGAACGGCTCGCGCCGTACGTCGCCGCGCTCGAGGAAGCGAGCCGCAAGCTCGGCGCGGGCGAATCGCTCACCGACGCGGCCGCCGCCGTGCTCGGACTGCCCGAGACCGCGCGCTGCTTCCTGCTCGACGCGTCGGGCCGCCAGATCGGCGACAACGTGCTCGCGCGCGGCAGCGTGTCGCAACGCGCGAAGCGCTTCCGGCCGCTGCTGCATTCCGAAGGCGCGAGCTGGGAACGCCGCCCGTATTTCATCGACGCGATGCGCGCGCCGGGCGGGGTGCACCTGACGGCGCCCTACCTGTCGATCAACGAGGCGCACCTGTGCGTGACCGCGTCGATCGCCGCACCGGCCGCGACGGGCATGCAGGTGCTCTGCGTCGACATCAACTGGGAAGCGGCGCTCAGCCGCGAGTAAGTGCGTGGGCGCGTCGCGTTTACGCGTCGCCGCCCGCCTTGCGCACGATCAGCCGGTGCACGCGTTTGCCGGACGACGCGCCGACGACCTCGTGTTCGTCGATCACGTGCACGCCGGCGCCCAGCGCCGCACGCATCCGCGCCGAGTCGAGCGGCGTATAGAGGCGGCCGCGCTCGTCGCGCAACACGCCGTTTCCGGCCACCCGCCAACTCAGGTACAACGTGCCGCCCGGCATCAGCAGATCGGCCAGCCGCGCGGCGGCCGCCGCCGCGTCCGCCTGTTCGAGATGCATGACGACCGTTTCGCACAGCACGTTGCGAAACGCGCCGGACGGTACGCCGGCCAGCGCCGGCAGCGCGGCCAGCTCGAAAGCCAGACCCGGATGGCGCCGTCGCGCCTCGTCGAGCAGCGCGGCGCTCGCGTCGTAGCCGCGCACGTCGAACCCGCGCGACGCGAGCCAGGCCGTGTCGCGCCCCGCGCCGCAGCCGACGTCGGCGGTCAGCCCCGGCGAGAAATGCTGTTCGAGCAGCGCGTACATGTCGTCGGGCGCCGCCTGGTCGAGCCAGTCCTGCGCGTATTGCGCGGCATGGGCGTCGTAAGCATCGAGAGTCGGGCGATCCACCATGGCGATTGCTCCGCAAAAGCGTCGTATGACGCACTCCGCATCTTAGCCGTTGCGCACGGACCGCGCCGCCGGCCAATGGTGCGACGCCGGCCTACACGGCCGGCACGCGGCCCGTGCGCGGCGCCTGCGCGGACAGGTCGGCCCACAGTGCATCGCCGCACCACGCCGGACGCACCGCCGCGCTTTCCGCGTCGCGGACGAGCGCGCAGAGTCGCGCATTGACCGGCGCCTGCGCGCCGAAGCGGCCGGCCAGCCGCACGATTTCACCGTTGATCCAGTCGACTTCGGTCGCGCGGCCCGCCGCGAGATCGTCGGACATCGACGACCGCGCCAACGGATCGATCGCGAGCATCCGGCCGCCGAGCACGCGAAACGCCGCATCGGGCAGATCGAGCACGGCCGGAATCCATGCAGCCGGCAACGGCGTCAGCCGCGCAGGCCGGATCGCGGCCCGCGCCAGCCAGTGCAGCGCCTCGCGCTGGGCCAATGCGACGCAGCGCCGGTACGGGCGTTGGGCAAGTTCGTCGCGCAGCGGCAGGTTCGCGAGCGCGTTGATCGCGTTGTTCAGGTTGAGCAGCAGCTTCGCCCACTGCACGGCGCGCATGTCGCGATGCAGCAGGAGCGGCAACCCGGCGCGCGCGAACATGCCGGCGAACGGCTGCAGCGCCGGCGCCGCGTCGGCCGCGAGCGTGCCGGCCGAACCCTGGTGAAACGCGCCGGGCCCGCGCTCGATCACGTTGAACGGCACCATGCCGGCCAGCACGGTCGCTTGCGGCAACGCGTCGCGCAGCGTGTCGGCGTGGTGCAGGCCGTTCTGGAAGCTGATCACGATCGCGCCGGGCCGCAGCACGCCGGCCAGTTGCGCGGCGGCCTCGCGCGTGGCGGCCGACTTCACCGCGACGAGCACGAGCCGTGCGTCGGCCGCCGCGGCCGGATCGGTCGCGAATCCGACGTCGGCCGGCGCGAGCGCCGCGCGATAGCCGCGCCGATCGGTCAGCGTGAGCCCGTGTCGACGAATCGCGTCGCCGATCCGTGCACGGCCGACGAGCGTCACGTTCGCACCGGCCGCCGCAAGGCGCCCGCCGAGATAGCAGCCGACCGCGCCTGCGCCGAACACGCAGATCGGCCCGGCCGGCCTGTCAGACATGCGAATGCGCGCCGCCGTGCACCGGGCCCGCGCGCCGCTCGACTTCGCGGCGCACGTCGCCGCGCAGCCCCGCGAAGAACGCGACCTCGGCGACGACGAACAGCGGCCCGACGATCAGGCCGACCAGATCGTCGACGAACGCGGGTTTGCGGCCTTCGAACCAATGCCCGACGAACTGCACGATCCAGCCGACCACGAACGCGCCGACGCCGATCCCGAGCCATTGCGCGGTCGGCAGCAACGCCAGCGCCTGCGCGGCCCACAGGCCGAGCGCGAGCAGCACGGTCATCACGATCCCGAACCGCAGGTCGAGACGCAGGTAGAACGCCGCGGACACGACGGCGAGCAGCAACGCCGGCGACAACGCAATGCCGGCCGGCGCGCCGATCGCCGGCCGCGACAGCAACACCTCGACCGCGAACACGATCATCGGGATGCCGACCAGATGCGTCGCGATGTTGCGCGCGTCGCGATGGTAGGCCGCATACTGGGAAAGATGGTCTTCGAGGGTTTTCATGGCGTCTCCTGATCGGTTATCGAGCGCTATGATGCGCGTCACGCCCGAGAACCTCTGTCAGCTACCCGACATCGCGTGCCCATGCCTTCCTCGCTCGCCCCGTACCTGCCGCAGATCGAAGCGAACCCGTGGTTCGCCGCGCTGCCGCCCGCGCTGCGCGCCGAACTGATCGCCCGCGCGACGCTGCGCCGTCTGCCGTCCGGCCACGCGCTGTTCCGGCGCGGCGATCCGCCGTGCGGGCTGTACGCGGTGCTGGCCGGTTCACTCACGATAGGTGCGGTCGATCCGCAGGGCAAGGAAACGCTGCTGACGGTGGCCGAGCCCGTCACCTGGTTCGGCGAGATCGCGTTGTTCGACGGCCAGCCGCGCACGCACGACGCCATCGCGCTCGACGACGCGCTGCTGCTGCACGTGCCGCAGGCCGCGCTGCTCGCGATCCTCGATGCGACGCCGCAGTACTGGCGGCAGTTCGCGCTGCTGATGGCGCAAAAGCTGCGCCTGAGCTTCCTGACCGTCGAGTCGATGAGCGTGATGCCGGCCGCGCAGCGGCTCGCCGCGCGACTGCTGATGATCGCCGAAGGCTACGGCGGCATCAGCGCCGGGCGCACGCACGTCCGGCTGTCGCAGGAAACGCTCGCGTCGATGCTGTCGCTGACGCGGCAGACCACCAACCAGTTGCTGAAGGCGCTGCAGGCCGACGGCGTCGTGCGGCTGCACGTCGGCGAGATCGAGCTCGTGGACATCGACGCGTTGCGCCGCGCGAGCGGGCTCGGCGACGGCACGCACTGAACGCCGCACAACGGCCGCCATTCGGCCTCGATCGGCCTCGATGCGCTGCCCGCGGCCGCCGAGTTGCGCTATCGTGACGGCTCGTTCCGTGCGCCGCCCGCCCCGCCTTGAATACGTCGACCCTTCCCGCTGCCGCGCGCCATCCGTGGCCCGTATTCGTCGCATTCCTGCGGCTCGGCCTCACGTCGTTCGGCGGGCCGGTCGCGCATCTCGGCTACTTTCGCGCGGAATTCGTCACGCGGCGCGGCTGGCTCACCGAGCGCACTTATGCGGATCTCGTCGGGCTGTGCCAGTTCCTGCCGGGGCCGGCGAGCAGCCAGGTCGGGATGGCGATCGGTCTCGCGCGTGCCGGCTATGCGGGCATGTTCGCCGCGTGGCTCGGCTTCACGCTGCCGTCGGCGCTGCTGATGATGCTGTTCGCGCTCGGCGTTCACGCATCGGGCGCGCCGATCGAAGCGGGCGCACTGCACGGGCTGCGCATCGTGTCGGTGGCGGTGATCGCGCAAGCCGTGTGGGGCATGGCGCGTACGCTGTGCCCGGATGCGCGGCGCGTCACGCTGATGGCCGCCGCCGCGTGCGTCGCGCTGCTCGCGCCGGCCGCCTGGACGCAGGTCGCGGTGATCGTCGCGGCGGCAGCGACCGGGCTCGTGCTGCTGCCGCAACCGGCGCGCGACGCGCATGAACCGTTGCCGCTGCACGTGTCGCCGCGGGCAGGCGTGCTGTGGCTCGCCGTGTTCGCGGCGCTGCTCGTCGCCCTGCCGTTCGCGGCCCGCACGCTGCGCTCCGATACGCTCGCCGTCGTCGACGCGTTCTTCCGCACGGGTGCGCTCGTGTTCGGCGGCGGCCATGTGGTGCTGCCGCTGCTGCAGGCGGCGGTGGTCGCGCCCGGCTGGGTCGGCGATTCGGCGTTTCTCGCCGGGTATGGGGTCGCGCAGGCCGTGCCGGGGCCGCTGTTCACGTTCTCGGCATTCCTCGGTGCGTCGCTGCGCGATGCGCCGAACGGCTGGCTCGGCGGCACGATCGCACTCGTGTCGATCTTCGCGCCGTCGTTCCTGCTCATCGCCGGCACCGCGCCGTTCTGGGAGCGCCTGCGCCGCAGCGCACGGATGCAGGCAGCGCTCGCCGGCGTGAACGCGGCCGTCGTCGGGCTGCTGCTCGCCGCGCTCTATCACCCGGTCTGGACCGACACGATCGTCGCGCCGCGCGACCTGGCCGCCGCGCTGGTCGCCTTCGTCGCGCTGGTGTTCTGGCGCGTGCCGCCGTGGGCCGTCGTGATCGCGAGCGCGGCGCTCGGCTGGCTGCTCGGCACGGCCGGCTGATCCGGCCCACGCGCCGCGTTCGCGGCGGGACGAAAAACAAAAAGCCCTCGAAACGAGGGCTTTTTCGATGCCGCGCGCCGTGACGCGCAAGCGCCGGACTTACGCGAAGTTCTTCGCTGCGAAGTCCCAGTTCACGATGTTCCAGAACGCTTCGACGAACTTCGGACGTGCGTTGCGGTAGTCGATGTAGTACGCGTGTTCCCACACGTCGATCGTCAGCAGCGGCTTGTCGGCGGTCGTCAGCGGCGTGGCTGCGTTGCTCGTCGACACGATGTCGAGCGAACCGTCAGCCTTCTTCACGAGCCATGCCCAGCCCGAACCGAACGTGCCGACTGCTGCCTTCGAGAACGCTTCCTTGAATGCGTCGTACGAACCCCACTTCGCATTGATCGCATCGCCCAGCGCGCCCGTCGGTGCGCCGCCGCCGTTCGGCGACAGGCTGTTCCAGAAGAACGTGTGGTTCCAGATTTGCGCGGCGTTGTTGAAGATGCCGCCCGACGACTTCTTGATGATCTCTTCCAGCGGCAGGTTCTCGAATTCCGTGCCCGGGATCAGATTGTTCAGGTTCGTCACATAAGCCTGGTGATGCTTGCCGTAGTGGTACTCGATCGTCTCTTTCGAGATGGTCGGCGCGAGTGCGTCTTCAGCGTACGGGAGCGGCGGGAGCGTATGAGCCATGGCGATTCCTTCGTTGAGTATGTAGGGAGGCTGTGTTGAATGCTGCCGAGCGTCCGATTGTAGGCGAGGACGAATATCCCCGCAAACTCACGGGCCATTTATCCGCGGTATGCGGAAAAGCGATGCTGGCGCAACGTCCGGCAGGACGAACCCGACGATGCGCAGTATTCGTGCCCGGCCCTGCGGCACGCGTTGCGGCATTCGTCGCGTTTCGCTCGCGCCGCTTACGTCAGATCGTATCGGTCAACCGCGGCTGCACGTCGGCGAGCGACACGTCGGCCGAACCCTCGGCGAGATGCACGGTCAGGCGCCGCTGCGGCTTCAGCGCGTTCGGCGCACGCACCGCGCGGCCCGTCTGCGCATCGATCAGCGCCGCATAGCCGCGCTCGAGCGTGCGCTGCGGGCTCAGCACCTCGAGCCGCGCCGCACAGGCTGACACACGCGCCGTGTCGCGTTCATGACGGCGCTGCAATGCGGTCGCGAGCCGTTGCGACAGTCCCGCGAGCGCGTGGCGCGCCTGTGACGGATCGGGCCGCGCGCGCTGCCAGCGCAGCTGCGCGAGCGCGAAACGCGCCCGTGCATCGCGCACCGGCCGCGCTGCGGCCGATGCCAGCCGCACCGCGAGCTGCTCGACGTGCGTGCGCTGCCGCTGCAGCCGCTCGGCCGGGCTCACGAGCCGGCGCGCGAGCCAGTCGAGCTGCTGGGCACGCTGCTCGAGCCGGCGCGCCATGCCGCGCGCGAGCGCACGCCGGCGGTCGTCGACCTCGCGCAGCAGCAGCGCGCGCTGCGGGCTCGCGAGTTCGGCCGCACCGGTCGGCGTCGGCGCGCGCAGGTCGGCCGCGAAGTCCGCGATCGTGAAGTCGGTTTCGTGCCCGACGCCGCTCACCACCGGCAACTCGCTCGCCGCGATCGCGCGCGCCAGCACTTCGTCGTTGAACGACCACAAATCCTCGATCGAGCCGCCGCCGCGACAAACCAGCAGCACGTCGACCTCGCGCCGCGCATTCGCGGTCGCGACGGCCGCGACGAGCTTTTCGGCGGAGCCGGCGCCCTGCACGGGGGCCGGATAGACGATCACCGGAATGTGCGGCGCGCGCCGCGCGAGCGTGGTCAGCACGTCGCGCAGCGCGGCGGCCTGCAGCGACGTGACGATGCCGATCGCGCGCGGGTGCGCCGGCAACGGCCGCTTGCGCTCGGCGGCGAACAGGCCCTCGCCTTCGAGCTGCGCCTTCAGCCGCAGGAACGCCTCGTACAGGCGCCCCTGCCCGGTGCGCCGCACCGCTTCGACATTGAGCTGCACTTCGCCGCGCGGCTCGTACATCGTGACGACCGCGCGCACCTCGATGCGGTCGCCTTCGCGCGGCGTGAATTCCGCGTATTGCGCGCGGCCGCGGAACATCACGCAGCGCATCTGCGCCTGCTGGTCCTTGATCGAGAAATACCAGTGGCCGCTCGCGGCGCGCGTGAAATTCGACACTTCGCCGGAAATCCACAGCAGCGGAAACGAACGCTCGAGCATCGTCGAAATCGCACGATTGAGCGCCGAAACGGGAATCACTTCGTCGCCGCCGCGCGTGGCGCCGGGTGCGGAAAAAGGAGAATCGGAAAGCATGGGCGGTCGGATGAATGCTGGCGGCGTCACGATAGTCCGACATGCACGCGACGTCCAGCGCCGCCGCATTCGCCGCCGGGCACGGAAAAGGTGTCCACACTCTGGCATTCGTCCGCGTAAAACGCTCGGAAACCGCTAAAAAAGCCAGACAATTCTTTGTAACACGTTGATTTTTATAATTTTTTAAAGCTTTCAGAATGATTCTCATCCGATTCGATGCCCGCCGGACGGGCGTTTGAGGCAATCGACCGGGGAGTTTTTCACAGAGTTATCCACAGCCCGACCCGATCCGGCCCCGCACGCTGCAACGGCCGATCGCGCTTGCCGCGCCCGCGTGCGGCGCGCTAGAGTGCCGCCTTCCACGGACCCTGCGGCATGCGCCGCCCACCGGAGAATTCGCCTTGACGAATCCGTCCCTCGCCGCGGCGCACGACGCGCCGCGCCCGGCCCGATGAGCGCGCCCGGCGGCCCGCTCGCGCGACTCGAAGCGCGTCTGACACGCGAATGGCAGCGGCGCGGCGCGCTCGCGTGGGCGCTCACGCCGTTCGCATGCGTATTCGGCCTGTGCGCGGCGCTGCGACGCACCGCTTACGCGCAAGGCTGGAAGCAGCCGGTCGACGTCGGCGTGCCGGTGGTCGTGGTCGGCAACGTGACCGTCGGCGGCACCGGCAAGACGCCGACCGTGATCGCGCTCGTCGACGCGCTGCGCGCGGCCGGCTTCACGCCCGGCGTCGTGTCGCGCGGCTATGGCGCGAACGTGACGGCGCCGACCGCCGTCACGCCGGCGTCGCGCGCGGGCGCGGCCGGCGACGAACCGCTCTTGATCGCGCGCCGCACCGGCGCGCCCGTATGGGTGTGCCCGGACCGCGTCGCGGCCGCGCAGGCACTGCGCGCCGCGCACCCGGACGTCGACGTGATCGTCAGCGACGACGGCCTGCAGCATTACCGTCTCGCGCGCACCGTCGAACTCGTCGTATTCGACCACCGGCTCGGCGGCAACGGCTTCCTGCTGCCGGCCGGCCCGCTGCGCGAGCCGCTGTCGCGGCACCGCGACGCGACGCTCGTCAACGATCCGTACAGCGGCGCGCTGCCGCCGTGGCCCGACACCTACGCGCTCGCGCTGACGCCCGGCGCCGCGTGGCACCTCGACCAGCCCGCGCTGCGCCGCCCGCTGTCGCAATTCGCGAACGAACGCGTGCTCGCCGCGGCCGGCATCGGCGCGCCGGAGCGCTTCTTCGCGACGCTGCGCGCGGCCGGCCTCGCGCCGGCGACCCGCGCGCTGCCCGACCATTACGCGTTCGCCGACAATCCGTTCGTCGACGACGCCGTCGATGCGATCCTGATCACCGAGAAGGATGCAGTAAAATTGGGCGCTTCCTGGCGCGACGCCCGACTGTGGGTGGTCCCCGTCGAAGCCGCGCTCGACCCTCGCCTCATTGCCCTCGTTGTGGAGAAACTCCGTGGACGCTCGCCTGCTTGAAATCATTGTGTGCCCTATCTGCAAAGGCCCGCTCCACTACGACCGTGCCGCGCAGGAGCTGATCTGCAACGCGGACAAGCTCGCCTACCCGATCCGCGACGGCATCCCGGTGATGCTCGTCGACGAAGCGCGCCAGACCGTCGAAGGCACGCCGGTCGACCCGGCCGGCCGCTGAACCGCCGCGCCGCTCGCCCGGCGCACCGATTCGAAACCGGCGGCCCGGCCCCGGCCGGGTCGCCGCAGTCCGCCGGGCGACCGGCTTCCGGCGTCGCCCGCCCCGTTCTTCCCAACGCTCCCGATGACTCACCCGCAACCCTTCATCGCCGTCATTCCCGCCCGGCTCGCGTCGACGCGGCTCCCGAACAAGCCGCTCGCCGATCTCGGCGGCAAGCCGATGGTCGTGCGTGTCGCCGAGCGCGCGCGCGAGGCGGGCGCGCAGCAGGTGCTCGTCGCCTCCGACGCGCAGAGCGTGCTCGACGCGGCGCGCGATCACGGCTTCGAAGCGGTGCTCACCCGCGCCGATCACCCGTCCGGCACCGATCGGCTCGCGGAAGTCGCGGCGGCCTTCGGCTGGCGCGACGACACCGTCGTCGTCAACGTACAGGGCGACGAGCCGCTGATCGACCCCGTGCTCGTGCGCGACGTAGCGTCGCACCTGGCCGCGCATCCGGCGTGCGCGATCGCGACCGCGGCTCACCCGATCCACGACGCGGCCGACGTGTTCAACCCGAACGTCGTGAAGGTCGCGCTCGACGCGCAGAGCGTCGCGCTGTACTTCTCGCGCGCGCCGATTCCGTGGAGCCGCGACGCCTATCAGCCGCACTGGCCGAACGTCGCGGCCATGCCGGCAGCGGCTTTCCCGGTCTATCGACACATCGGCCTCTATGCGTATCGCGCGCGTTTCCTGCGCACCTATCCGTCGCTCGCGCAGGCGCCGATCGAACAGGCCGAGCAGCTCGAACAGCTGCGCGCGCTGTGGCACGGCGAGCGCATCGCAGTGCTGATCACCGAGTCCGCGCCCGAAGCCGGCATCGACACGCCCGCCGATCTCGCGCGCGTGCAGGCCCTTTTTCAGCCGGGTTCAAAATAACCCGTGGCATAATCAGGCGATTGTGCGAGCCGTCCGCGACCAGCGCGTCCTCGCTTGACCCCGCCCGTGGCCTTGCCGGCAGCCGCGCGTCGCCCTGGCCGACGCGCCGCATCAGACCGATCCGCCGCGCGCCGGGCAAGCCCCGCGCCCGCTGTCGCCGACGCCTTCGTGTCTCGCCACACGAATCTACATACTTGGAGATATCACCATGCGTTTGATCCTGTTGGGCGCGCCCGGCGCGGGAAAGGGCACCCAGGCAAACTTCATCAAGGAAAAATTCGGCATCCCGCAAATCTCGACGGGCGACATGCTGCGCGCGGCCGTGAAGGCCGGCACGCCGCTCGGCGTCGAGGCGAAGGGCTACATGGACGCCGGCAAGCTCGTGCCGGACGCGCTGATCATCGGCCTCGTCAAGGAACGCCTGAAGGAATCCGACTGCGCGAACGGCTATCTGTTCGACGGCTTCCCGCGCACGATCGCGCAGGCTGACGCGATGAAGGAAGCCGGCGTCGCGATCGACTACGTGCTCGAGATCGACGTCCCGTTCTCGGAAATCATCGAACGCATGAGCGGCCGCCGCACGCACCCGGCATCGGGCCGCACGTACCACGTCAAGTTCAACCCGCCGAAGGTCGAAGGCCACGACGACGTGACGGGCGAACCGCTGATCCAGCGCGACGACGACAAGGAAGAAACCGTCAAGAAGCGTCTCGAAGTGTACGAAGCGCAAACCAAGCCGCTGATCACGTACTACGGCGACTGGGCGCAGCGCGGCGAGGAGAACGGCCTGAAGGCGCCGCAGTATCGCAAGATCTCGGGCCTCGGCACCGTCGACGAAATCCGCGAGCGCGCGTTTGCCGCACTGAAGTAAGCCGCGCGTCGCGCACCCGCAAGCCGCCCGTTCCGGGCGGCTTTTTTTTGGCTGCCGTGATGGGCACGACCGCGCACGTGTCGCCGCCGCACTGTGGCGCCCCATACGATCGGCGAACGCGCGGGTCGTGCCGACGGCGCGATCCGGATGCGGCCGACGTCGCCGCACGCGCGCAAGAAAAAAACGCCCGCGATGCGGGCGTTTTTTTCGTGGGCCGGCGGCGGCGCGCGAGCGCCTCAATCTTCGCCGTCGCGCTGCATCCGCTGCCGCAATTCGCTGACCTGCGACTCGACGACGGTCGCGTCTTCCGCCTCCGGCCGCTCGCCGAGATACTGCTCGAGATCCTCGAGCGCGGGACGCAGGTAGTCGAGCCGCGCATATGCGAAGCCGCGGTCGCGCACTTCGTCGAGCTGCTCGGGCAACAGGATCACGAGCCGCTGCTGCACCGCGAGCAGCCGCTGCCAGCGTTCCGTCTGCAAGTAGATCGTCTTCAGGTTGCGCAACATCCGCGCGATGATCTCGCGGCTCGTCGCGGGCTGCAGCAGCGCGCGCAACGCGCTGTCGACCGCACCGGCCGCGCGCGCGACGTACGGTTCGAGCATCTCGACCATCTCGGCTTCGGACAGCGAATGGCCGTTGGTCGGATCGATGATCAGGTCGCCGTCCGGCAGCGTCACGCGCAGCAGGAAATGACCGGGGAACGACACGCCGCGCGCCGGCACGCCGATTTGCTCGGCGAGCTCCAGGTACAGCACCGACAGCGAGATCGGGATCCCGCGCCGCCGTTTCAGCACGGCGTTCAGGTGGCTGTTATCGGGGTCGTAGTAATCGTTGTGATTGCACGCGAAGCCGAGCTCGCGGAAGAAGAAGTCGTTCAGCGCGGCGACGCGGCCCTTCAGGTCCGTATCGTCGGCCAGCCGCCGGCGCAGCCGCGCCGCCAGCATGTCGAGTTCGGCCAGCGTGCCCTGCAGGTCGAGGTCGGGATACGCGTCCTGCGCCAACGACAGCGCGGCTTCCGTCACGGGCAGACTGTCGTCGTCCGCCACGAGCGTGCTGAAGTAGTCGAGGACGCGGGTCATTGCGGTCGTCACTTGGCGCGCCTTCTGAAGTAAGCGTATTTGAAGCCCATCACCCACAACATACCGAAATATAGTGCAGCAAACAGCACGAGGCACGCAGCCATCAGCGCAATGCGATCGAGCGGCTGCGCGCGCATCCCGGTCCAGTCGAAACTGATCGCGCACCAGTGCATCAGGCCCGCGAGCACGAGCGCCGCGCCGACGAGCTGCACGAAGAAGCGCAGCCAGCCCGGCGACGGCTGGTAGATGCCGCGCTTGCGCAGCCCGAGGAACAGCAGCAGCGAGTTCAGGCATGCGCCGACGCCGATGCTCAGCGTGAGGCCCGCATGGCCGATCAGCGGCACGAACACGTAGTTCGACAGCTGCGTGACGATCAGCACGCCGATCGCGATCTTCACGGGCGTCTTGATGTCCTGCTTCGCATAGAAGCCCGGCGCGAGGATCTTGATCAGGATGATGCCGACGAGGCCGATCCCGTAGGTGGCGAGCGCGCGCGCGACCATCGTGACGGTATGCGCGTCGAACTTGCCGTAGTTGAACAGCGTCGCGGTGAGCGGCGTCGCGAAGAAGAACAGCGCGAGCGCGCTCGGCGCCGCGAGCAGGAACGTGACGCGCAGCCCCCAGTCGAGCAGCGCCGAATATTCGTGCGAATCGGCGTCGACGTGCGCCTTCGACAGGCTCGGCAGCAGGATCGTGCCGAGCGCGACGCCGAGCAGCGCCGTCGGGAATTCCATCAGGCGGTCGGCGTAATTGATCCACGACACGGCGCCCTGCCCGAGCCGCGACGCGATGTTGGTGTTGATGATCAGCGACAGTTGCGCGACGGACACCGCGAACGTCGCGGGCACCATCTTCGCGAGCACGCGCTTCACGCCCGGATGACGCAGCGCACGCAGCGGGTTGAGGCCGATCAGCGGCACCATGTCGATCTTCTTCAGGCCCGGCAACTGCACGAGAAACTGCAGCACGCCGCCGACGATGACGGCCCACGCGAGCGCGTAGACCGGCACCTTCAGGTGCGGCGCGACGAACACGGCCGCGGCGATGAACGCGACGTTGAGCAGCACCGGCGCGAACGCGGGCAGCGAGAAGCTCTTGTACGTGTTCAGCACGCCCGACGCGAGCGTGGTCAGCGAAATGAACACGATGTACGGGAACATGATCCGCGTCATCGTGACCGCGAGCGGGAACGCCTGGCCGTCGCCGTGCAGGCCGGACGCGACCGCGAACACGACCCACGACGCGCCGGCGATCCCGACGACCGACAGCACGGCCAGCGCCCACGCGAGCACGGTGGACATCGCGTCGACGAGCGCCTTCGTCGCCTCGTGACCCTGCTGGTTCTTGAACTCGGTGAGGATCGGCACGAACGCCTGCGAGAACGCGCCTTCGGCGGACAGGCGGCGCAGCAGGTTCGGAATACGGAAGGCGACGTAGAACGCGTCGGTGTATTGACTGGCGCCGAACGCACGGGCGATCAGCGTCTCGCGGGCCAGTCCGGTCACGCGCGACAGCAGCGTGAAGCCGCTGACCGTCAGCAGGGCTCGGAATAGATTCATGGGGCGCTTATTATACGGACGTTGCGCGGCACGGCATGGCCGGATGCCGAAAAGCGCACCCCGCCGCACCTGCCCGGCATGCGCGGGCGACGCCAAACTTGCCACGCGCTTGATTTTGTTGCTATAATCCGCCGTTTCTGGGCTTGCCACATGCGTTGCGCCTGACGTTTCCATGGGTCGGCTCCGGTAAAATCACCGTTTTTTATGCGCCCCTGGGCAATCGCTCTCAGGGGACGGATCGAAAAGCAGCGCTTGGCCGTCTAGGCTCCAAGCTCTGGAAACAGGACAGGATAAGGAACCGTCATGGCTAACTCCGCACAAGCACGCAAGCGCGCCCGCCAAGCCGCGAAGGCAAATTCGCACAACTCGGCGCTGCGCTCGAAATTCCGTACCGCGATCAAGTCGGTTCGCAAGGCCGTTGAAGCCGGCGACCAGGCAAAGGCTGCCGAACTGTTCAAGGCTGCCGTGAAGACGATCGACACGATCGCCGACAAGAAGATCGTTCACAAGAACAAGGCCGCTCGCAGCAAGAGCCGCCTGGCCGCAGCCGTCAAGGGCCTGCAGGCAGCAGCGTAAATCTGGTGCGCCCGCTAGCGCGGGCGCTCCTGTTTCCTGCGATCGCAAAAAAACCCGCGAATGCGGGTTTTTTTGTTGCCTGTCGCCTGCGCATCACGCACGGCGGCGGCATTCGTCCGGGCGGGCGCGGCACGCGCCCTCGCCCGTCGACATCACTCACTTCTTCGCGTTGTAGTCCGGCAGCTCGCACGCCTCGGTCACGACGAGGTTGTTGTCCTTCGCGAAATTCAGCACGAAATCGAACGCCATCGGCTCGATGTCGCGCAACCGCGAATCGAGGATCACGCATTTCAGGTCGCCGAGCATCGTCGGGCGCACGTACAGCGAATACTTGAGACGCGCATTCGGCCCGCTCGCCCCCGGCCCGAAGCAGGCCATCACACCGGCCAGGCGTTCCGACCAGTCGCTCGGGCGAAACTTTTTCCCGTCTTTCGTGATGCCCTGGATGAAAAATTCGGTCGGAGGGGTTTCAGCCATGTGGTTACCCAAGTGACGGCCCGGCGATGCCCAGGCAACGGCGCCTGGGTACGCGAACACAAAGCTGGAGGGTCGGCGGCACGAGCCGATCGATATCCCGAAAACGGGGCGTCGAGGCGCGCCGCCGGTGGACTGCACCGGATGTGTGCAGCGCACGGCTTGTGTCCGGCAGAGCGCGAAAAGCCTTGCCTGCCGGGCTGGAGAAAACTTTCGGATTATACCGCAGCGCGCCATCGCGCGTCGTCCCGACACCCCCGCTCCCGCGCCGCCGGTCGTGCGCGGCGATCCCGCGTCGCGTCGCGCCACGGCTCGTCAAAGCACGGAAAATCCTTTATGCTGCTTTGAGTTATCCACACCCGACGGCGGCGCCGTCCGGCCTCGCTGCCGGGTGAGACCCGCCGTATTTCGTTTCATGACCGCCAAAACCATTCGTCACTACCTGCAGTTCAAGGATTTCTCGCTGGAAGACTACGAGTACGTGCTCGAACGCACGGGTATCCTGAAGCGCAAGTTCAAGAACTACGAGACCTATCACCCGCTGCACGACCGCACGCTCGCGATGATCTTCGAGAAGAGCTCGACGCGCACGCGCCTGTCGTTCGAGGCCGGGATCTTCCAGCTCGGCGGCCACGCCGTCTTCATGAGCACGCGCGACACGCAGCTCGGCCGCGGCGAACCCGTCGAGGATTCCGCGCAGGTCATCTCGCGAATGGTCGACATCATCATGATCCGCACGTTCGAGCAGGACGTGATCACGCGCTTCGCGCAGAACTCCCGCGTGCCGGTGATCAACGGCCTGACCAACGAATATCACCCGTGCCAGGTGCTCGCCGACATCTTCACGTACTACGAACACCGCGGCCCGATCGCCGGCAAGACCGTCGCGTGGGTCGGCGACGCGAACAACATGCTGTACACGTGGATCGAAGCCGCGCAGATCCTCGGCTTCAAGCTGCGCCTGTCGACGCCGCCCGGCTACGCGCTCGACATGAAGCTCGTGTCGCCCGACAGCGCGCCGTTCTACGAGGTGTTCGACGATCCGAACGAAGCGTGCAAGGGCGCCGATCTCGTGACGACCGACGTATGGACGAGCATGGGTTTCGAGGCCGAGAACGAGGCGCGCAAGCAGGCATTCGCCGACTGGTGCGTCGACGAGGAAATGATGGGCCATGCGAATCCGGATGCTCTCTTCATGCACTGCCTGCCCGCGCACCGCGGCGAGGAAGTGACGGCCGGCGTGATCGACGGCCCGCAAAGCGTCGTGTGGGACGAAGCGGAAAACCGCCTGCACGTGCAGAAGGCGCTGATGGAGTTCCTGCTGCTCGGCCGCCTCAAGCACTGACGCGCCGCAACGCGCACGCGTAAAAAAAGCGCCGGTCGACGATCGGCGCTTTTCGTTTGGATGCGCCCGAACCGGCGCGCGCACTGCGTTACAGGCAGACCGGCTCCGCCTCCAGCTCGACGCCGAACCGCGCGCGCACGTCGGCCTGGATCGCCCGCGCCAGCGCGAGCACGTCGGCGCCGGTCGCGCCGCCACGATTGACGAGCACGAGCGCCTGCCGGTCGTGCACGGCCGCCGCCCCGAGCGCGCGACCCTTCCAGCCGCAGCGGTCGATCAGCCAGCCGGCCGCGAGCTTCACGTGCCCGTCCGGCTGCGGATACGACACGATCTCCGGTGCGCGGGCGCGCAATGCATCGAACTGCGCGGCGTCGATCACCGGATTCTTGAAGAAGCTGCCCGCATTGCCGAGCACCAGCGGGTCGGGCAGCTTCGCGCGGCGGATCGCGACGACCGCGTCGAACACGTCGCGCGGCGTCGCCGCATCGGGCGCGATGCCGCGCGCGTCGAGTTCGCGCGTGACGTCCGCGTAGCCGAGCCGCGGCGTCCATTGCTTCGGCAGCCGGAACGTCACCGCGACGATCGCGAACCGGCCGCGCCCTTCCCGCTTGAAGAAACTGTCGCGATAGCCGAACGCGCAGCGCGCGGCGTCGAAACGCTCGCGGCGCCCCGTCGCCAGCTCGACCGCGACCAGGGAATCGAAATACGCCTTCATCTCGAGGCCGTACGCGCCGATGTTCTGGATCGGCGCGGCGCCGACGGTGCCCGGGATCAGCGCGAGATTCTCGAGGCCCGGCATCCCGTGCTCGAGCGTCCACGCGACGAACGCGTGCCAGTTCTCGCCGCCGCCGGCCTCGACGTACCACGCGTCGTCGTCCTCGCGCACGACGCCGCGGCCCGCGATCTCGTCGAGCAGCACGACGCCGTCGAAATCGCGCGTGAACACGATATTGCTGCCGCCGCCGAGCACGAGCTGCGGCAGGTTCGCGACCCGCGGGTCGCGATGCAGCGCCTCGAACTGGGCCGCCTGCGTGACGCGCGCGGCGAAGCGCGCGCGCGCGGCGATGCCGAACGTGTTGTGCGCGGCGAGCGGATGGTCGGGAAGCAGCGACAGGGCGGAATCGTCAGGAGGCATCGGCATTCGCGGTCACGTCGGCCCGGGCGGCGCAGGGGCCGGCCTTGGGCAAACGCAGGGGCATCGGTAAAATGGCAAACAGTCCGCAATTATAGCGAGTGCCCGCGCGCGAGCCGGGCGCCCGCATCTCAAGGGAGAATGCCATGCCATCGTTCGACGTCGTTTCCGAAGCGAACATGATCGAAGTGAAGAACGCCATCGAGCAGTCGAACAAGGAAATTTCGACGCGCTTCGACTTCAAGGGCTCCGATGCACGCGTCGAGCAGAAGGAACGCGAGCTGACGCTGTTCGCCGACGACGATTTCAAGCTCGGCCAGGTCAAGGATGTGCTGATCGGCAAGCTGGCCAAGCGCAACGTCGACGTGCGCTTCCTCGACTACGGCAAGGTCGAGAAGATCGGCGGCGACAAGGTCAAGCAGATCGTCACCGTGAAGAAAGGCGTGACGGGCGACCTCGCGAAGAAGATCGTGCGCCTCGTGAAGGACAGCAAGATCAAGGTGCAGGCGAGCATCCAGGGCGACGCGGTGCGCATCTCGGGCGCGAAACGCGACGACCTGCAAAGCACGATCGCGATGCTGCGCAAGGACGTGACCGACACGCCGCTCGACTTCAACAACTTCCGCGACTGACCGGCCGCCGGCTCGTCGCGTCGTCCGGCCGGGCCCCGCCTACGCGGCGCGCCCGGCGCGCGGCAAGCGCCGCGCGTTCTCAGGCTTTTCCGCCGTCCTGCGCGCCGCCGTCCGCGGCCGCCTTCTTCTTGTCGCCGATCCGGCTCTCCTGCCCCGCGAGCAGCTTCGAAATGTTGCCGCGGTGACGCCACACGAGCAGCACGCTCATCGCGAGCACGGCCCAGGCGATCGGGTTGTGGCCCGGCATACCGAACAGGAACACGTCGAACACTGGCGCGAACACGGCCGCCACCAGCGCCGCGAGCGACGAATAGCGGAAGAAGAACGCGACGATCAACCAGGTCAACGCGGTCGCGAGCCCGAGCACCGGGTGCACGGCGAGCAGCACGCCGGCCGCGGTCGCGACGCCCTTGCCGCCCTGGAAGCGGAAGAACACCGGGTACAGATGGCCGAGGAACACCGCGATCGCGACCCACGCGACCGCGACGTCGGGCAGGCCGAAGCGCCGCGCGAGCCAGACGGCGATCCAGCCCTTGAACGCGTCGCCGACGAGCGTCAGGATCGCGGCCTTCTTGTTGCCGCTGCGCAGCACGTTGGTCGCGCCGGGATTCTTCGATCCATACGAACGCGGGTCGGCCAGGCCCATCACGGAACTGACGACGACGGCGAACGACACCGAACCGATCAGGTAGGCAACGAGGGCGGCGAGCAGGGTCTGCATGCGGGGAACTCTTCTTTCAACGTATCGGGAAAGGGACGGCGGTGCGCGGCAAGCCGGCAAGCCGAAACGGCGCCCATTCTACCGAACGGGCGCGGACTGCCACGAAGGTGAAACCCTCAGTCGACGCTCGCGCACTGCACGGGCTGCGCGCCGAGCAGCGACGTGAGCACCGCCGGCGCGAGGCTGACGAGGTAGCCGCGCCGGCCGCCGTTCAGGTAGATCGTCGGCAATTCGAGGATCGTCGCCTCGACGTAGACCGGCATCGCCTTGCGTGTGCCGAACGGCGACGTGCCGCCGACGAGATAGCCCGAATGGCGGTTCGCGACCTCGGGCTTGCACGGCTCGACCCGCTTCGCGCCGATCTGCCGCGCGAGATTCTTCGTCGACACGGTGCGGTCGCCGTGCATCAGCACGATCAACGGCTTCGCGTGTTCGTCTTCCATCACGAGCGTCTTCACGACGCGATGCTCGTCGACGCCGAGCTGGCGCGCCGATTCGCCGGTGCCGCCGTGCTCGACGTATTCGTACGGATGCTCGCCGAATGCGACGCCGTGGCGGCGCAGCAACTGGGTTGCGGGGGTTTCGGACACGTGTCGGGATTTGCTCATGGCGGCATTTTAATGGCGAACGATCGGCGCGCGCGATGGCATGCCCGCGCCAACGCTATACTCGCGGCCCGTTTTCCCGCCGGCGGCCCGCCGCATCGCGACGACGATCGCACGCGCCATCGTTGCGGACATCGCGAAGCGCTATTGACCGATTGGCCGATTGTGGCGCGCGCCCAGCCATGGCACGATCGTTCGCAAATATTGTCGGCCGCCGCCGGCCCCTCTACTGGAGACGCCATGCCCTCGCCCCGCCGTTCATCCGAATCGCTCGACGTCGATGCGCTGCTCGCCGCGCTGCCGCGGCGCATCGCCGACGTGCCCGCCCAGCGGGCCGCGCAATCGCCTGCGCATCCGGCGCTGATCGAAGATGCGCGCCGCCTGTCGTACGGCGAGCTGGCGCGGGCCATCGAAGCGGCGGCGGCACGGCTGGCGAGCCTCGGCGTGCAAGGCGGCGACCGCGTGATGATCGTCGCGGAAAACTGCGTCGCGCAGATCGTGCTGCTGTTCGCGGCCGCCCGCCTCGACGCGTGGGCGCTCCTGTCGAACGCGCGGCTGTCGGCCGCCGAGCTCGACGCGATCGCCGCGCATGCGCGCCCGAAGCTGATCGCGTTCACGACGGACGTCTCCCCCGATGCGCGCGCCCATGCCGAGCGGCTCGGCGCCACACCCGCCGGCGCGCTGCCGATCGACATCGGCGCGTGGTCGTATCGGGTCGATGCGGGCGCGCCCGCCGAACCGGTGGCCGCCGACGGTGCCGAGCAATGCGCGGCGCTGATCTACACGACGGGCACGACCGGTATGCCGAAAGGCGTGATGCTGTCGCACCGCAACCTGCTGTTCATCGCGGCGACGTCGAGCACGCTGCGCCGCGTGTCGCCCGACGACGTCGCCTACACGGTGCTGCCCGTGTCCCACGTGTACGGGCTCGCGTCGGTGTGCCTGGGCAGCCTGTACGCGGGCGCGACGCTGCGGCTCGCGCCGCGCTTCTCGCCGGAAGCCGTCCGCGTCGCGCTCGCCGACGAAGGCGTCACGATCTTCCAGGGCGTGCCCGCGATGCACGCGAAGCTGCTCGAACACCTGCACACGCACGGTCACGCATGGCGCGCGCCGCGGCTGCGCTTCGCGTATTCGGGCGGCTCGCCGCTCGATGCGAACCTGAAGGCGCGCGTCGAGCGCCTGTACGGCGTGCCGCTGCACAACGGCTACGGGATGACCGAAAGCAGCCCGACGATCACGCAGACGCCGCTCGACGCGCCGCGCACGGACAGTTCGGTCGGCGTGCCGATTCCGGGCGTCGACCTGCGGATCGTCGCGCCGGACGGCACCGACGTGCGGCCCGGCGAAGTCGGCGAGATCCGCGTGCGCGGGCCGAACGTGATGCTCGGCTACTACCGCGACGCGGACGCGACGCGCGCGGCCGTGTCGCCGGACGGCTGGCTGAGCACCGGCGATCTCGCGCGGCAGGACGCGGACGGCGCGGTGACGATCGCGGGCCGCAGCAAGGAGCTGATCATCCGCTCGGGCTTCAACGTGTATCCGGTCGAGGTCGAACAGGTGCTGAACGCGCATCCGGACGTCGTGCAGGCGGCCGTGATCGGCCGCGCGATCGAAGGCAACGAGGAAGTGCTCGCGTTCGTCGAGCTGGTGCCGGGCGCGACGGCGGACGACGCGGCATTGCACGCATGGTGTGCGGATCGGCTCGCGGCCTACAAACGCCCTGCGCATATCCGCGTACTCGCTGCGCTGCCGGCCGCGTCGACCGGCAAGGTGCTCAAGCACCGGCTGCGCGAACTGGTCTGACGCGGCCGCCGCACACGCGTGAGCCCGCATCGGCGCGCGCGCAGCGCCGCGTCGCATGCACGCGTCGCGCGTCAGCCGCGCGGGTGGTGCTGCGCATGCAGCGTCTTGAGCCGCTCGCGCGCGACGTGCGTATAGATCTGCGTGGTCGAGATGTCGCTGTGGCCGAGCAGCAACTGCACGACGCGCAGGTCGGCGCCGTGGTTCAGCAGGTGCGTCGCGAACGCATGCCGCAGCGTGTGCGGCGACAGGTGCGCGCGCACGTCGGCCTGCTGCGCGTGCCGCTTGATGATGTTCCAGAACTGCTGGCGCGTCATCCCGTCGCCGCGTGCGGTCACGAACAGCGCGTCGGCCGCGCGCGCGCCGAGCAGCGCCGGCCGCGCGTCGCGCAGGTAGCGTTCGATCCAGCCGTGCGCGACTTCGCCGAACGGCACGAGCCGCTCCTTCGCACCCTTGCCCATCACGCGCACGACGCCTTCGTTGAGGCCGACCTCGACCGTCTTCAGCGTCACGAGTTCGCTCACGCGCAGCCCGCTCGCATACATCAGCTCGAGCATCGTGCGATCGCGCAGGCCGAGCGGCGTGTCGATGTCGGGCGCGCCGAGCAGCGCCTCGACCTGCGCCTCGGACAGCGTCGACGGAAACCGGGCCCCCTGTTTCGCCGACGTGATCCGCAGCGTCGGGTCGGCGCTCGCGCGATGCTCGCGCACGGCCCAGCCGTAATAGCGGCGGAACACGGACAGGCGCCGGTTCGACGACGTCGCCTTGCCGTCGCTGCGCGCGGCGATGTAGCCCGTCACCATCGCCTCGTCGGCCGAGTCGAGCGGCGCGTCGTGCGTCGCGGCCAGCCATTGGGAAAACAGTGCCAGGTCGCGCCGGTACGCATCGAGCGTGTTGCGCGCGAGCCCGTGCTCGAGCCACAGCGCATCGCAGAACACGTCGATCGACGCGCGACTCGCGAGCAGCGCGGGCGACGCCGCGACGGCATCGCCGTCGGCTTCGGGGGAAATCAGCGGTTCGCTCATCGGTACGGCACGCCCTCGTGCGTCAGCAGCCAGCGCTTCACTTGCTGGTAATAACCATTGTCGTCGTGGTTCGCGAACCCGCCGAGGCCGCCCGCCGCGACGACGCGATGGCACGGAATCACGAGCGGGAAGTAGTTCGCGCCGCACGCCTGGCCGACCGCGCGCGGCGCGCTGCCGATCCGCTTCGCGACCTGGCCGTAGGTCAGCACCGTACCGGGCGGGATAGCGCTGATCACGTCCCACACGCGGTGCTGGAATGCGCTGCCGACGTCGGCGAGCGGCAGGTCGAAGCGGGCGGACGCGCGCTCGAAATAACGTTCGATCTGCTCGACCGCGCGTTTCGCGAGCGCCGAATCCGGCTCGACCGACTTCATCGACTCGGGCAGATAGACGATCTCGCGCACCACCGCGGCATCGGTGCGGATGCCGACCTTGCCGAACGGCGCGTCGATGACTGCGTTGAACATTGCCTTCTCCTGACCGGGGATGCGCGCGGCCCTGACCGCGCGCCGACGACACTTTACGCCGCCTTCACGCGGCGCGCAGCGCCCATTCGACATGCTCGCGCACGACCGGCGACGGATCGTCGGCCCGCGCGCGCAGCGCGGCGACGATCGCGTCGCGCGCGGACGGGTCGAGCCGGTCCGCGCCGGCGCGCAGCGCATTGCCGAGCCCGACCGCGAGATTGCGCAGCCAGCTTTCGTAGCCGATGCGCCGGATCGCGCTGCCCTGCATCCGCGTATCGAACGCGTCGGCGTCCCACGCGAACAGCTCGACGAGCGTCGCGCGGTCGAGGCCGTGCCGCACGTCGAAATCGGCGACGGGTGCGGCCTGCGCGAACTTGTTCCACGGGCACACGAGCTGGCAGTCGTCGCAGCCGTACACGCGATTGCCGATCATCGGCCGCAGCGGCTCGGGGATGCTGCCTTTCAGTTCGATCGTCAGATACGAAATGCAGCGGCGCGCATCGACGCGGTACGGCTCGACGATCGCGCCGGTCGGGCATGCGTCGAGGCAGCGCGTGCAACTGCCGCAATGCGCGCCGGGCGTCTCGGGCGCGGTGTCGGGCGACGTGTGCGCATCGGTCGGCAGCGGCAGGTCGACGTAGATCTCGCCGAGAAAGAACAGCGAGCCGGCATCGCGCTGCAGCAGCAGCGTGTGCTTGCCGCGCCAGCCGACCCCGGCCTTCTGCGCGAGCTCGACTTCGAGCACGGGCGCCGAATCGGTGAACACGCGGTAGCCGAACCCGCCGATCTCGTGCTCGATGCGCTCCGCGAGCGTCTGCAGCCGGTTGCGCAGCACCTTGTGATAGTCGCGGCCGCGCGCATAGATCGACACGACGGCCGCCTGCGGATCGTCGAGCCGCGCCCGTTCGCGCGCGCGCCAGTCGTGCGCAACGAGCGCACCGGGCTCGCCGCCGGACGCACCGTCGGCGCGCGTCTGGGCCGGCAAATAGGCGAGCCGCACGGAGATCACGCGTCGCGTACCGGCCACAAGTTCGGCCGGCCGCGCGCGTTTCATCCCATGTTTGGCCATATAATCCATTTCGCCGTGGTATCCGGCTTCCAGCCAGGCGGCGAGGCCTGCTTCGGCATCCGAGAGATCGGTATCGCTGATGCCGATCGCCCCGAAACCCAATTCGCGCCCCCACGCCCTGATGCGAGCGGCGAGCGCAGCCAACGCCGCATCGTCGAGCGCGCACGGCGCCGCGTCTTCGCCACGAGTCGAAGGCCTGTCGGATGCGGCGCGTTCCGGTAGTCGGTTCATCGCACTATTTTACGAGAATGCCAGCCACGTCCAGCCAACCGCCTCATCCCACGTTGCCCGCCCCGCTCGCGGAGCGCGTGATCGCGCTCGCAGACGAAGCGGCAACCGAGGCCTTCGGCACGCGTTTCGCGCACGCGCTCGACGCTGCACGCATCGCGCTCGACCGCGCCCATGCGTTCGACGGGCTGCAGGTCCAGCTGGTCGGCGATCTCGGCGCGGGCAAGACGACCCTCGTGCGCGCGATCCTGCGCGGCCTCGGCCACTCGGGGCGCGTGCGCAGCCCGACCTATACGCTCGTCGAGCCGTACGCGCTCGAACGCAGCGATGGGGAACTCGAGGTCTATCACTTCGATCTGTATCGATTCAACGATCCGGCCGAATGGTCCGATGCAGGTTTTCGCGAATATTTCAATTCCAGCGCGATCTGCCTCGTCGAATGGCCACAACGGGCGGGCGCCCTGCTCGGCGTGCCCGATCTGGTTTTCTCGCTCGACGTGGACGGCGACGGCCGCGCCCTCACCGTCCGTGCGTACAGCGCTTCAGGAAAGGCATGTCTCGAAAGATGTTGATCAAACCGTTCCGCTCGATCGAATCGGCGGCCACCGCGACGCACAACTGGCGGCGCCGTCAAATCCTGCGCGCGGGGGCGTCGACGCTGGTGCTCGGTCTCGTCGCGCCGCGACTCGCGCACGCGTCGTCGGTGCTCGGCGTGCGCGTGTGGCCCGCGCGCGATTACACGCGCGTCACGATCGAATCCGACCAGCCGCTGCAGAATAGCCAACAGTTGCTGCAGGGTCCCGACCGGCTCGTCGTCGACCTGAGCGGCCTCGACCTGGACCAGGCGCTGCGCGACCTCGTATCGAAGATCGCGCCGAACGATCCGCAGATCCAGTCGGTGCGCGTCGGCCAGTATCAGCCGCACGTCGTGCGGATGGTGTTCGACCTGAAAGGCTCGGTGAAGCCGCAGGTGTTCACGCTGCCGCCCGTCGGCACGTACAAGTACCGGCTCGTGTTCGACCTGTATCCGGCCGTCGCGCCCGATCCGCTGTCCGACCTGATCGCGCAGACGGAACGCAAGGAACAGGCGCTCAACGACACCGCGCGCGCGCAGCAGATGCAGCCGCCGCCGGCGCTGGCCGGCCCAGGCACGCCGCCGCCCGCCGCGGGCGACAACAGCGACGCGTTCTTCCAGCGTTTCGCGCAGAACACGCCGGCCACGCCGCATGCGCCGCCGTCCGCCGGCACGCCGTCGACGCCCGCGAAGCCGGCCGTCAAGCCGCCGCCCGTCATCGCGCGCCGCGACGACAGCGACGACGACGGCGACACCTACAAGTTCACCGCGCCGAAATCCGGCAAGGGCGGCACCGTGCGCCTGCTGACGGTCGCGATCGACCCGGGCCACGGCGGCGAGGATCCGGGCGCGATCGGCGGCGCCGGCACGTACGAGAAGCACATCGCGCTCGACATCGCGAAGAAGCTGCGCGCGAAGATCGACGCCGCACCGAACATGCGCGCGATGATGACGCGCGACGCCGATTTCTTCGTGCCGCTGAACGTGCGCGTGCAGAAGGCGCGTCGCGTCGGCGCGGATCTCTTCGTGTCGATCCACGCGGACGCGTTCACGACGCCGTCCGCGCGCGGCTCGTCGGTGTTCGCGCTGTCCGACCACGGCGCGACGAGCGCCGCGGCGCGCTGGATGGCGAACAAGGAAAATTCGTCGGACCTGATCGGCGGCATCAACATCAAGACGGCGGACGCGGCAGTGAACCGCGCGCTGTTCGACATGTCGACGACCGCGCAGATCCGCGACTCGCTGCGCTACGGCAACTACGTGCTGAAGGAAGTGGGCGGGATCAACAAGCTGCACAAGGGCTCGGTCGAGCAGGCCGGGTTCGCGGTGCTGAAGGCGCCCGACATTCCGTCGATCCTCGTCGAAACCGCATTCATCAGCAACCCGGACGAAGAGCGCCGGCTCAACGACGACAGTTATCGCGACGAGATGGCCGATGCGATCTTCCGCGGCATCAAGCGCTATTTCGCCGCGAATCCGCCGCTCGCGAAGAACCGGATGGCCTGAGCGCCGCCCGCTCCCTGCCGCCGGCACGCAGCGCGTGCCGGCGCGTCACGACGCCGCGACGCGGCTCAGCAGTTTCCCGCCGAACACGTTCACCGCGAGCCCGCCCATCACGAGCGCGGCGCCGATCAGCTGTGCTTGCGTCAGGTGTTCGTCGAGCAGCAGCGCCGACGACGCGAGCCCGACGATCGGCACCAGCAGCGAGAACTGCGCGACCTGCGCGGCCGGGTAGCGCGACATCAGGCGGCTCCACAGCCCGTAACCGAGCAGCGTCGCGACGAACGCGAGATAGACGACCGCGAAGATCGACGCGCCGCTCAGGCCGGCGAGCGCGGTCGCGATCCGCTGCGGCCCTTCGAACCACAGCGACAGCAGGAAGAACGGCACGGGCGGCACGAGGCTCGCCCACACGACGAGCGACACGAGGTTCGCCCGCCCGACCTTCTTCGTGACGATATTGCCGACGGCCCACATCGCGGCCGCGCAGATCGTCAGCAGGAAGCCCGCGAGCGTCATCGTGCGGCCGCCCTGCGCGGCGATCACGACGAGCCCGCCCGCGGCGATCGCGAGCCCGATCAGGTTCTGCGCGCGCAGCCGCTCGCCGAGGAACAGCATCGCGAACACCAGCGTGAAGAACGCCTGCGACTGCAGCACGAGCGATGCGAGGCCGGCCGGCATGCCGACGTACATGCCGGTGAACAGGAACACGAACTGGCCGAGCTGGATCGTCGCGCCGTACAGTATCAGCAGCCGCCACGAAATCTGCGGCCGGCGCACGAAGAACACCGCGGGCACGGCCGCGAGCGTGAAGCGCAGCGCGCCGAGCAGCATCGGCGGCATGCCGTGCAGGCCGACCTTGATCACGACGAAGTTCACGCCCCACGCCAGGATCACGACCAGTGCGAGCAGCAAGTCCTTGGGGGCCATCATCGGCGTCTCCTTCGATTGTCGAATCGTTGTCGTGAAGCCGGTCAGTCTACCGGGTTTCGCGGTCCGGCCCGATACCCGCGCGGCGCGCATGGAATCGGCGGCGTGCGCATCGGCGTGCGCATCGGCGTGCGCAGCGGCGCGTGCATCGGCTTGTGCAACGCGGTGGACACCGCACGACGCATGCCTGCCGCGGCCGCATCGCACCGCGCGCGTTTCGCGTTCCCGTCACGCGCGCCGCCGCGCCGCCAGTACAATGACCGGCAATCCAGCCGTTCCCACGAGGCCCGCCATGACCGACTCGATCAAAGCCCTGCTCAAGCCGCACGTGCGCGACATCGGCAACCTGCAGGTGCGCCGCACGCTGCCCGCGCTCGCCGCACGCCTCGTCGGCCCGTTCATCTTCTTCGATCACATGGGTCCCGCCGTGCTGCCGGCCGGCACGGGGCTCGACGTGCGCCCGCATCCGCACATCGGGCTCGCAACGGTCACCTACCTGTTCGACGGCGCGATCCTGCACCGCGACAGCCTCGGCTCACGGCAGGAAATCGTGCCGGGCGACGTGAACTGGATGACGGCCGGCCGCGGCATCGTCCACTCGGAGCGCACGCCGGACGCGCAGCGCGCCAGCGGCCACACCGTGCACGGGATCCAGACCTGGGTCGCGCTGCCGCAAGCGCACGAGACGACCGAGCCGTCGTTCGAGCACCATGCGGCCGACACGCTGCCCAAGCGCGACGAACACGGCGTGTCGCTGACGGTGATCGCCGGCGACGCGTTCGGGCTGCGCTCGCCCGTGACGACGTTCTCGCGCACGCTGTACGTCGCGGCCGAATTCGCGGCCGGCGGCCGGCTCGAACTCGATGCGTCGCACGAGGAGCGCGCGGTCTACGTGGTCGACGGCGAGCTCGCGATCGACGGCACGCCGGTGCCGGCCGAACGGATGGCCGTGCTCGCGCCGGGTGCGACGGTCACGCTGACGAGCGGCAGCGGCGCGCGCGCGATGCTGCTCGGCGGCGACCGGATCGATGGCGAACGCTTCATCGAGTGGAATTTCGTCGCGAGCAGCCGCGACGCGATCGAGCGTGCGAAAGCGGCCTGGACGCGGCAGGAGATGGGCAAGGTGCCGGGCGAAACCGAGTGGATTCCGCTGCCCGAATCGAAGCCGCGTTGAAAAAGCGGCGCGCCACCCCCATCCTGACGATATTCGAACGGAAGAGAACGACATGGACACCACGCTTGCCACATTCGAGAAAGACGTCATCGAGGCGTCGCTGGACACGCCCGTGCTGGTCGACTTCTGGGCGCCGTGGTGCGGCCCCTGCAAGACGCTCGGTCCGCTGCTGGAAAAGCTCGAAGCCGACTACGCAGGCCGCTGGAAGCTCGTGAAGGTCAACGTCGACGAGAACCAGGAACTCGCCGCGCACTTCCAGACGCGCAGCATCCCGCACGTGATCGCGTTCGCCGACGGGCGCCCGGTCGACCAGTTCGTCGGCGTGCTGCCCGAAGGCCAGTTGCGCGCGTTCCTCGACCGGCTGCTGCCGGCCGCCGAGGAAGCCGAGCGCCGCGCCGCGCAGTATGCGATGGCCGAACAGCGCTTCGACGATGCGCGCGCGCACCTCGAAGCGGCGCTCGCGCTGAACCCCGGCTACGACGACGCGCGCCTCGACCTGATCGAGCTGCAGCTCGCGCGCAACGAGGTCGACGCCGCGCGCGCCGAAACCGAACGCCTGTCGCCGCAAACCGTGCAGAACGGCGACCCGCGCTACCAGGCGATCAAGACCCGCTTCGACGCGCTCGACGCCACGGCCGACCTGCCGCCGACCGACGCGCTCGAAGCGCGCATCGCGGCGAACCCGGCCGATCTCGACGCGCGCTTCGACCTCGCGCAGAGCCTGATCGCGCGGCGCGCGTACGAAGGCGCGCTGGAACAGTTGCTGGAAATCGTGACGCGCGATCGCGCCTACGGCGACGACCTCGGCCGCCGCACGATGATCTCGGTGTTCGAACTGGCCGGCGATCGCCCCGACCTCGTCGCCGCGTGGCGACGCAAGCTGAGCATGGCGCTCAACTGATGCGCGCCCGGCCGGGCCGCGATAGCCCGGCCGCATCGCCGTATCGCGCGCGGCACGTCACCCGCGCCGCGGCATCGTCTTGCCCTGCCCGCGCGCCGCGCGCTCAGCCGGCCGCCTGTGCCGCGATCGCCCGCAGCGCATGCGCGGCGGCCGCGAACCCGAAGCTCGCGGTCACGCACACGCTCGAACCGAAGCCCGCGCAGTTGAGCCCCGCGACGTGCGCGGCCGCGGACGGCTCCGCGCCGTCCTCGATGTCGCAGGCCGCCGCTTCCGGATAGATCAGCGGCTCGTCCGAATACACGGCGCTGACCTTGAAACGCGCCTTCGGCCCGCGCGGAAAACCGTGCTGCTTGCGCAACTGCGCGCGCACCTTCGACAACAGCGGATCCTGGATCGTCAGCGCGAGATCGTCGATGCGGATGCGTGTCGGATCGAGCTGGCCGCCCGCGCCGCCGACGACGATCAACGGCTGCCGCTTCGCGACGCACCATGCGATCAGCGCGACCTTCGTGCGCACGCTGTCGATCGCGTCGATCACGTAGTCGAAGCCGCCGCCGAGCAGCGCGTCGAAGTTGTCGGGCTCGACGAAATCCTCGATGCGGTTCACGCGGCACGCGGGGTCGATCAGCGCGATCCGCTCGGCCATCGCGTCGACCTTCGGCTTGCCGTAATTGCCGTCGAGCGCATGGACCTGCCGGTTCGTGTTGCTTTCCGCGACGTTGTCGAGATCGATCAGCGTCAGCGTGCCGACCGCGTTGCGCGCGAGCGCCTCGGCCACCCACGACCCGACGCCGCCGATCCCGATCACCGCGACGTGCGCCCGTTCGAACGCGGCGGCGGCCGGCGCGCCGTACAGGCGCGCGACGCCGCCGAAACGCCGCGCGCGATCCACGTCAAGCCGGATTTCCGGGGTCGGGGTAAGATCGGAAGAACTGGGCGGGGCAGCGTCGGCGGAGGACATGGCAGCAAGGAAAACGTAAGTCGTGCAGCCCTCTATTTTGCCTGAACTCCCCGCTCGCACGCGCCACTGTGCACGCACGATTCTCGCGCGTTCGCTATACTGGCCCCAGATTGAAGCGTTTGCATAACATGACGACTCTCGCCGATCTCCGCATCAACTATTCGCGTGCTTCGCTCGACGAGGCCGATGCCGCCCCCGACCCCTTCGCCCAGTTCGATCGCTGGTTCAAGGAGGCGCTCGCCGCCAAGCTGCCCGAGCCGAACACGATGACGCTCGCGACCGTCGGCGCCGACGGCCGGCCGTCGGCCCGGATCGTGCTCATCAAGGGCGTCGACGAACGCGGGTTCGTCTTCTTCACCAATTACGAAAGCCGCAAGGGCCACGATCTCGCCGTGCATCCGCAAGCCGCGCTGCTGTTCTACTGGATCGAGCTCGAGCGCCAGGTTCGCATCGAAGGCCGGATCGAGAAAACCAGCGCGGAAGAAAGCGACCGCTATTTCGCGTCGCGCCCGCTCGGCTCGCGCATCGGCGCATGGGCGTCGGAGCAGAGCACCGTGATCGACAGCCGCGCGACGCTCGAAGCGCGCGAACGGGCCGTCAGCGAGCGCTACGGCGACGACCCGCCGCGCCCGCCGCACTGGGGCGGCTACCGCCTCGTGCCCGACTCGATCGAGTTCTGGCAGGGGCGTCCGTCGCGGCTGCACGACCGCCTGCTCTATACGCGCGACGCCGCGGCGGCGTCGGGCTGGACGATCTCGCGCCTGTCGCCGTAAGCGCGCCGCCGGCGCGTGCCGGCCGTGTCTCGTGTTGCATCCGGGCGCCCGCGCGGCAAGCGGCGGGCGCCGGTCAAGATACTTGGCTGTATTCGATTCAACGAACAAACGGAGAATCCAAATGTTCTGGGAAAAGAAGCTGGCACAGTGGGCGGATGAAGTACGGGCGAAGGCGAACATACCGGCGCGCCTCGTGCTGTGGAACGGCGAACAACTCGATTTCGGCACCTTCAGCGCGCCGCAGGTCACGCTGAAGGTGAACAGCGCATCGGCGTTGCCGCTGCTGCTCGAACCGAGCCTCGACAATCTCGGCGAGGCGTACGTGAAGGGCAAGATCGACATCGAAGGCAAGCTGTCGGACATCATCAACATCGGCTACTCGCTCGCGCGCAGCACCGTGACGAGCGCGAGCAAGCTCGCGCGGGTGAAGCGCTACTTCAATCACACGAAGAGCACCGACAAGAAGGCGATCCAGTACCACTACGACGTCTCGAACGCGTTCTACCGGCTGTGGCTCGACGAGAACATGGTGTACTCATGCGCGTACTTCGAGAACGGCGACGAGGATCTCGCCACCGCGCAGATCAAGAAGATCGACCACATCCTGACGAAGATCCGGCTCGAGCCCGGGCAGCGTCTGCTCGACATCGGCTGCGGCTGGGGCGCGCTCGTGCTGCGCGCCGCGCAGAAGTTCGGCGCGACGTGTCTCGGCGTGACGCTGTCGCAGAACCAGTTCGACCTCGCGACCGCGCGCGTGAAGGCGGCGGGGCTCGAAGACCGGATCGAGATTCGTCTGCAGGATTACCGCGAGATCGAAGGCCAGTTCGACCGCATCACGAGCGTCGGGATGTTCGAGCACGTCGGCCGCAAGAACCTGCCGCTCTATTTCTCGCGCATCCGCGAGCTGCTGACCGACGACGGCATCGCGATGAACCACGGGATCACGTCGACCGACGCGGAAAGCGGCGAAACGGCGCTCGGCGGCGGCGAATTCATCGATCGCTACGTGTTCCCGGACGGCGAGCTGCCGCACATCAGCCTGGCGCTCGAAGCCGCGCAGCGCGGCGGGCTCGAGGCGGTTGACGTCGAAAGCCTGCGCCGGCACTATGCGCGCACGCTCGATATCTGGACGGAAAACTTCGAAGCGAAAGCCGAAGAAGCGAGAAAGCTCGTCGACGACGAGAAATTCCGGATCTGGCGCGTGTATCTTGCCGGCTGCGCGTATGCGTTCGAGCACGACGACGTGTCGATCTTCCAGATCGTGTGCCGCAAGGCCGGACGCAGCGCGAAAACGCTGCCGTGGTCGCGGCGCTACATGTACGAACACGCGCTGCCGCGCTAGGCGGCGCCTCACGCTGGGCATGCATGGGTGACGGCAGGACGCGGCGCACGGCGCCGCCGCAACGACAGCAGCACGACGACGCCAACGAGTCGCACGCCGACGGACAATTCGACCTGTTCGGCGTGCCGACGCACGCCCCACGCGCATCGCCCGCGGACGGCGCTCGCCCCGCCGGCCCCGAAGCGCACGTGACGCCGGACGCACCAAAGGACGCGCCATCGGCGCCGCCCGCCCGCACGACTTCCCGCCCCGCCGCCGACGACACGCCTGCCCCGTCGTCCGGCCTGCTGTGGGACGAACCGTCCCCGCCGGCCGCCGCGCCGAAAAAAGGCCGCCGCCAGCGCGGCGTGCCGCCCGCGCCGGTCTCGGCGGACGTGGCCGACGTCGCGGCCGGCTTGCCGCCGAACGTGCGGCTCGGCACGTCGTCGTGGTATTTCCCCGGCTGGAACGGCATCGTCTACGACGGCGATTTCGCGCAGACGAAGCTGTCGCGCGAAGGGCTCGAAGCGTATGGCGCCCATCCGCTGCTGAAAAGCGTGAGCCTCGACCGGTCGTTCTACGGGCCGCTGTCGGTGGCCGACTACCTGCGCTACGCGCAACAGGTGCCCGACGATTTCCGCTTCGTCGTGAAAGCGCCGGCCGCGGTGACCGACGCGGTGATCCGCGGCCGGCGCGGCGAGCCGTCCGGGCCGAACCCGACCTTCCTCGATGCGCCGCTCGCGACCCGCGAATTCGTCCAGCCCTGTCTCGACGGGCTCGGCCGCAAAGCCGGCGTGCTCGTGTTCCAGTTCTCGCCGCTGCCCGATCAACTGCTCGCTGAGCCGGCCGCGCTGATCGACCGGCTCACCGCGTTCTTCGCGGCGCTGCCGCCGCTGCCGCCGGACGCCGACGGCACGCGCTATGCGATCGAGATCCGCGACGCGAGCCTGCTCACGCCGCGCTTCATCCGCGCGCTGGCCGCGCTCGGCGTGCGCTACTGCGTCGGCCTGCACGCGCGGATGCCCGACCCGCTGCGCCAGGCCGCCGCGCTCGCGCTGCTCGACGGCGACGCGCCGGGCCCGCTGATCGTGCGCTGGAGCCTGCACGGCGGCTTCAAGTACGAACAGGCGAAAGCGAAATACGAGCCGTTCGACAAGCTCGTCGACGAGGATCCGACCACGCGCTCGGCACTCGCCGAACTGGCCGCGCGCTATGCGCTGGCCGGGCAGCCGGTGATCATCACGATCAACAACAAGGCGGAAGGCTCCGCGCCGCTGTCGTGCATCGCGCTCGCACGCGAAATCGCCGCCGCGTGCGCGCAGTGGCGCAACGAGGCGGCGTGACGCCGGTTTGCGCCGGCCATGCCCGCGCTTACGCGCCGCGCAGCGACTTCAGCCGGTGCGAGAACTTCTGCCGGAACTTCGCGAGCTTCGGCCCGATCACGACCGAGCAATAGCCCTGCCCCGGGTTGCGCGCGTAATAGTTCTGGTGATAGTCCTCCGCCGGCCAGTAGTTGCCGTCGAGCGGCACGACCTGCGTGACGATCGGCTGGCCGAACACCTGTTCGCGCTCGAGTTCGCGGATCACGTCGAGCGCGGTGTCGCGCTGCGCATCCGAATGCGTGAACACGACCGACCGGTACTGCGTGCCGACGTCGTTGCCCTGCCGGTTCAACTGGGTCGGATCGTGCGTCGCGAAGAAGATCTCGAGGATCTCGCGATAGCCGATGCGCGCCGGATCGAACGTCACGTTGACGACTTCCGCGTGGCCCGTGTCGCCTTCGCAGATGTCGCGATAGCCGGGATTGCGCGTATGGCCGCCCGCGTAACCCGACTGGACGGCCGTCACGCCGTCGACGTCGAGAAACACGGCCTCCGTGCACCAGAAACACCCGCCTCCGAGCGTCGCGGTTTCAAGCATCTCGTTCCCCATGAAATCAGTCCCTCGTGGATGACGGCAGTTGGCACGCAGGCGCCGGCGCCATCGTTTCGCGTCGCCGTCGCCCGCCCGCGACGCGGACGGCAACGGCACTTCGTCAAGTATCTCACTCGCGCGCGAACCTGGCAGATCGGCCAGGCGCCGCACGCGACCCGCCGCGGATTTCTCGTCTACACTTAGGCACGCGCACGCGACGGCCAACCCGTCGCGCACGCGCAGCGTCCGATGCATGCCCGCCCCCGATGCCAACCCCATCTGCCGGAACATCGATATGCACGCCTTAACAGACATCGCCTGCGTCGCGGGCCCGGTCGCCGATACGTCGATCGCGCCATCGCGATCGCGCGTACCCGTTTCACCGCGGGCGCCGCGCGACAGCCTTTCGCCTTTTCCCGCTTTCACGACCTGATGCACGGCATCGCGCGCGCCGCCGACGCGTGCCGGCTCGCCGAGCGTGCCGCCTGCATGATGCGCGTCGCGCGGCAATCGCAGCCCGCACGCCCGCAACGGACGACGGCCGTGCGCCCACGATCCGACACCATCGAGAGGACATCACCATGAGCATGCGGCCCGACCCGACGTTTCACGCTTCGCCCGAGCTCGCGATGCAGGCGCCGGCCGAAGCATTCGCGTATACGTTGTTGCTGAGCCCCGATTTTTCGAGACCCGACGCGCTCGCCGTGATCGACGTGAAGCCCGGTTCGTCGACGTACGGCAAGATCGTGCATACGGTGACGATGCCGAACACCGGCGACGAGTTTCACCACTTCGGCTGGAATGCGTGTTCGTCGTCGCTGTCGCCGCTCACCGGCCATGCGTTCCTCGAGCGCCGGTTCCTGATCATCCCCGGCCTGCGCTCGTCGCGCATCTACGTGATCGATACGAAGCCGCATCCGACGCAGGCACGCATCCACAAGATCATCGAGCCCGACGAGATCTTCGCGAAGACCGGCTACTCGCGGCCGCACACCGTGCATTGCGGCCCCGAGGGCATCTACGTGAGCACGCTCGGCGGCGCGGGCAAGGACGGCACCGACGGCGCGCCCGGCATCTTCATCATGGATTGCGAGACCTTCGACGTGCTCGGCCGCTGGGAGATCGACCGCGGCCCGCAGGACAAGCATTACGACTTCTGGTGGAACCTGCCGCGCGACTACATGGTGTCGAGCGAATGGGCGCTGCCGCCGCAATTCGAGAACGGGATCGTCCCCGAGGATCTGCTCGCGAACAAGTACGGGCACCGGCTGCATTTCTGGGACCTGCGCGCGCGACGCAACGTGCAGACGATCGATCTCGGCGCGCAGCACCAGATGGCGCTGGAGGTGCGGCCCGCGCACGACCCGGTGCGCGAATACGGATTCGTCGGCGTCGTGGTCGATACGACCAACCTCGAAGGTTCGATCTGGACCTGGTGGCGCGAAGGCGGCAAGTTCCATGCGAAGAAGACCGCGACGATCCCGGCCGAGCCGGCCGCCGCCGACGCGTTGCCGCCGCTGCTGCAAGGATTCGGCGCGGTGCCGCCGCTCGTGACCGACATCGACCTGTCGCTCGACGACCGGTTCCTGTACGTGTCGTGCTGGGGCACCGGCGAAATGCGCCAGTACGACGTGTCGGATCCGCACAACCCGGTGCTGGCCGGGTCGGTACGCATCGGCGGCATCGCGCGCCGGGCGCCGCACCCGAACGGCCGCACGTTCGCGGGCGGCCCGCAGATGGTCGAGATCAGCCGCGACGGCCGGCGCGTGTACTGGACCAACTCGCTCTATTCGACGTGGGACGATCAGTTCTATCCGGACGGCGTGCCGGCCGCGCAGGTGCTCGCGCACGCGGGGCCGGACGGCGGGCTGACGCTCGCCGACGACTACTGGGTCGAATTCCCCGACGGTTACCGCGCGCACCAGATCCGGCTCGAAGGCGGCGACTGCTCGACCGATTCGTTCTGCTATCCGTCGGTCAAGCGTTGAGCGCCGGCCTTCACGTGCCGTTCGCGTGGTGGGCGGCCGTGCTCGCGAGCGGCGTCTATCACGGGCTGAACCCGGCGATGGGCTGGCCGCTCGCGGTGTCGAACGCGCTGATGACGCGCCGCGGCGCCGCGCTCGTCGCCGCGCTCGGCTATCTCGCGATCGGTCACGCGCTCGCCGTCTTCGCGGTGATGCTGCCGTTCGGGCTGCTTGCGGCGCTGCTCGCCTGGCAGTCGGCGATCCGGATCGGCGCGAGCGCACTCGTGATCGGCTTCGGCGCAGGGCTGCTGATCCGGCGCCGGCATCCGCGGGCGCTCGCGCGGATTCCGCCGGCGCGGCTCGGCCTGTGGTCGTTCGCGGTCGCGCTCGCGCACGGCGCGGGGCTGATGCTGGTGCCAATCTACCTCGGCCTGTGCGGGCTCGACCGGGATGCCGGCCATCGCGCGGCCGCGGCGCTCGTCGATGCGCATCTCGGCATGGCGCTCGTCGTCGCGGCCGTGCACGCGGCCGCGATGATCGCCGCCGGCGGCGGGCTCGCGTGGCTCGTGTACCGCTATCTCGGGCTGAAGTTCGTGTCGCGGAGCTGGTTCAATCTGGATGCGGTATGGGCGTCGAGCCTGATCGTGACGGGCGCGTTGTCGCTCGGACTGGCGGCGGCGCGATAGCACGGGCGGCGATGCCGGGCGGGACGGCACGGCGTCGGCATGAACGGCGGCACCGCTGAAAAACGCGACAGAACGGCGCCGCCGACCGCGCACCGCAGTGTTCGCTACGTCACCCTGCCGTCGCGCTGCGCCGCCCGAGCGGGCCCGGCGGCCCCGATTCCGCTAAAATCGGGCCATGCGCACCCCTTCTTCATCGACCGCTTCGTCGCCTTTCGTCCGCCACGCCCGTCACACCCGTGGCGTGTCGCGCCCGCCCGTCCCGTTCCGGATGGCTGCCCGATGAGCCACGCCAATCCACCGGATTTCGACTCGGCCGCCTTCCGGCAGGCGCTCGGCCAGTTCGCGACGGGCGTGACGGTGATCACGACGCAGGCGCCGTCCGGGCAGCTGATCGGCATCACCGCCAGCTCGTTCAATTCGGTGTCGCTCGATCCGCCGCTCGTGCTGTGGAGCCTCGCGCACAAATCGGCGTCGACGCCCGTGTTCCGCGGCAACAGCCATTACGTGGTGAACGTGCTCGCGGCGTCGCAGCTCGACCTGTGCAAACGCTTCTCGACCTACAAGGGCGACCGCTTCGAAGGGATCGCGCACGCGGCCGGCAACTCGGGAATGCCCGTGCTCGACGGCGCGCTCGCGTGGTTCGAATGCCACAACCGCAGCCGCTACGACGAAGGCGACCACGTGATCTTCGTCGGCGAAGTGGAACGCTGCGGCGTGCGCGCGGTATCGGAAACGGCACCGCCACTCGTGTTCCACGGCGGCGGCTTCCACGGCCTCACACCGCTTTGATCGCCCCCGTGCGCGCCAGGCCGACCGGCGCGCCGGCTTCGTCCTTCAGCGTCTGCAGCACGATGTTCGAACGGATGTCCATCACGCCCGGCGCCTTGTAGAGCCGGTTCAGCACGAAATCCGAATAGTGCTTGAGGTTGTGCGCGAGCACGCGCAGCAGATAGTGGCTCTCGCCCGTCACGACGAACGCGCCGACCACCTCCGGCCATTCGCGCAGCGCTTCCGCGAAGCGCTCGTGCCATTGATTCTCTTCGTTGCGCATCGACACCTGCACGAACGCCTCGAGCTCGAAGCCGAGCTTCTCGCGGCTCAGGCACGCGCGATAGTGCTCGATCACGCCCTGCTCCTCGAGCAGACGCATGCGGCGCAGGCAGGCGGATGGCGAAAGCGAGATGCGTTCGGCCAGGTCGAGATTGCTGATTCTGCCCTCCTCCTGCAGTACCGCCAGAATCCGGCAGTCGGTGGCATCGAGCGTGATCGCGTGCATTTTTGGTCCCCGTTTTCCCTCTGAGTCGAATTATCTGCCAATCCGGCGGATTGTCCATGTTTATTTCGCAAGCACTTTCTGCGAGTGTCCACCTATCATTCGAAGGATCGACTCACGATTCGTCATGCCATGGACACACTCTGGGACATCTCGCCGCCCGTCAGCCCCGCCACCCCCGTGTGGCCGGGCGATACGCCGGTTTCCGTCGAACGCGTGTGGCGGATGGAGGCCGGTTCGCCGGTCAACGTCGCACGCCTGACGCTGTCGCCGCACACGGGCGCGCACTGCGACGCGCCGCTGCACTACGACGCTGACGGCGCGCCGATCGGCGCGGTGCCGCTCGACACCTATCTCGGCCCGTGCCGCGTGATCCATTGCATCGGCGCATCGCCGGTCGTGCGGCCGGCCGACGTCGCGGCCGCGCTCGACGGCGTGCCGCCGCGCGTGCTGCTGCGCACGTACGAGCGCGCCAGCGTCGAGCAATGGGACAGCGATTTCTGCGCGGTCGCGCCCGACACCGTCGACCTGCTCGCCGCGCACGGCGTGACGCTGATCGGCATCGATACACCGTCGCTCGATCCGCAGGAATCGAAGACGATGGATGCGCATCGCCGCGTGCGCGCGCACCGGATGGCGATCCTCGAAGGGATCGTGCTCGACGACGTGCCGGCCGGCGACTACGAACTGATCGCGCTGCCGCTGAAATTCGCGACGCTCGACGCGAGCCCCGTGCGCGCGGTGCTGCGCGCACTGCCCGCGCGGGCTTCCTCGCACGCTTCCTGATTACCCGACCTACGACCCCCATCATGATGATCAAGACCCGTGAAGACGCGCTCGCGCTCGACCGCGACGACCCGCTCGCCCCGCTGCGCGACCAGTTCTCGCTGCCCGACGGCGTGATCTACCTCGACGGCAACTCGCTCGGCGCGCAGCCGCGCGCGTCGGCTTCCCGTGCGCAGCAGGTGATCGGCGCCGAATGGGGCGAAGGCCTGATCCGCAGCTGGAACACGGCAGGCTGGTTCGCGCTGCCGCGCCGCCTCGGCGACAAGCTCGCGACGCTGATCGGCGGCGCGCCCGGCGAGACGGTCGTCACCGACACCATCTCGATCAACCTGTTCAAGCTGCTGTCGGCGATGCTGCGCCACCAGGCCGAGCGTGCGCCCGAGCGCCGCGTGATCGTGTCGGAGCGTTCGAACTTCCCGACCGACCTGTACATCGCGCAAGGGCTGATCGAGCAGCTCGGCGGCCATTACGAGCTGCGCCTGATCGACGATCCGGCCGACCTGCCCGACGCGCTCGGCGCCGACACGGCCGTCGCGATGATCACGCACGTGAACTACCGCACCGGCTACATGCACGACATGCCGGCCGTCACGCAGCTCGTGCACGACGCGGGCGCGCTGATGCTGTGGGATCTCGCGCACTCGGCCGGCGCGGTGCCGGTCGACCTGAACGGCGCACGCGCGGACGGCGCGGTCGGCTGCACGTACAAGTACCTGAACGGCGGCCCCGGCTCGCCCGCGTTCGTGTGGGTGCCGCAACGCCATCTCGCGCAGTTCTCGCAGCCGCTGTCGGGCTGGTGGGGCCATCGCGCGCCGTTCGCGATGCAGCCGGGCTTCGCGCCCGATCCGGGCATCGCGCGCTTCCTGTGCGGCACGCAGCCGATCGTGTCGATGTCGATGGTCGAATGCGGGCTCGACGTATTCCTGCAGACCGACATGCAGACGATCCGCCGCAAGTCGCTCGCGCTGACCGACGCGTTCATCGCGCTCGTCGAGGAACGCTGCGCGGGCCTGTCGCTGAAGCTCGTCACGCCGCGCGCGCATCACCAGCGCGGCTCGCAGGCGAGCTTCGAGCATCCGCACGGCTACGAAGTGATGCAGGCGCTGATCGCGCGCGGCGTGATCGGCGACTACCGCGAGCCGTACGTGCTGCGCTTCGGCTTCACGCCGCTCTATACGCGCTTCGCCGACGTATGGGATGCGGTCGAGACGCTGCGCGACATCCTCGCCACCGACGCGTGGAAGGCGCCCGAGTTCGCCGAACGCGGCGCGGTGACCTGACCGGTTCTGCACGGCGCGCCGCAGTTGCATGCGGCGCGCGCGCCGCGCATTCGTCATTCAAATCTGGAGAAAGTCGTGAATTCTGGTCATATGCAGCCCCCCGGCGGCGACGCGCCGGCTGGCTGTCCGTTCTCGGGCGCACGCGCCGCCCAGCCGGCGCAAGCCGCGCACGAAGCGCCGCACGTGCCGGGCGACGCCGCCGAAGGCGGCTGGCACGACGCGCAGCTCGATTTCTCGAAGTCGATGAGCTATGGCGACTACCTGTCGCTGAACGCGATCCTCGACGCGCAGCATCCGCTGTCGCCCGATCACAACGAGATGCTGTTCATCATCCAGCATCAGACGAGCGAGCTGTGGATGAAGCTCGCACTGTTCGAGCTGCGCGGCGCGCTCGATGCGGTGCGCACCGACGCGCTGCCGCCCGCGTTCAAGATGCTCGCGCGCGTGTCGCGCATCCTCGAGCAACTGGTGCAGGCGTGGAACGTGCTGTCGACGATGACGCCGTCCGAGTATTCGGCGATGCGGCCGTATCTCGGCCAGTCGTCGGGCTTCCAGTCGTATCAGTATCGCCAGCTCGAATTCCTGCTCGGCAACAAGAACGCGCAGATGCTGCAGCCGCATGCGCACCGGCCCGATATCCTCGAACAGGTGCGCGCGACGCTCGAGGCACCGTCGTTCTACGACGAGGTCGTGCGCCTGCTCGCGCGACGCGGGTTCCCGATCGCGCCGGAGCGGCTCGATCGCGACTGGACGCAGCCGATGCGTCACGACGAAACGGTCGAAGCCGCGTGGCTCGAGGTCTATCGTCATCCGCAGCAGCACTGGGAACTGTACGAGATGGCCGAGGAACTGGTCGATCTCGAGGACGCGTTCCGCCAGTGGCGCTTCCGTCACGTGACGACGGTGGAACGCATCATCGGCTTCAAGCAGGGCACCGGCGGCACGAGCGGCGCGCCGTACCTGCGCAAGATGCTCGACGTCGTGCTGTTCCCCGAACTCTGGCACGTGCGCACCACGCTGTAACGCCCGTCGCGCGGGCGCCGTCACGACGACGTCCGCGCGAGCTCCTCCCCTTCGCGCGGCGGCGCATGCGCGCGCGACAGCCGCGGAATGTGCCGCCGCACCGCGAGCAGCGCGACGCAGACCACGCCCATCGCAACGGCCAGCATCGTCAGGTAGGCGCCCGCGCCGCCCGCCGTGATCACGATCGCGCCCGCGAACGCGCTGAGGATCGCGCCGAGCCGGCCGAACGCGAGCGCACTCGCGGTGCCCGTCGCGCGCACGGCCGTCGGGTAGATGTACGCGCACAGCGCATACATCGTCGACTGCACCGCGTTGACGAACAGCCCGTGCAAGCCGAGCCCGACGATCAGCCAGCCCGTATGGCGGCTCGCATCGACGCCCATCAGCCACACCGCGCTCGCCGCGCCGCCGATGCTGCACAGCGCGAGCGGCCAGCGCGACCCCGCATGCGCGATCGCCCACGCGCACAGCAGCGCGCCGACCACGCCGCCGAGGTTGTACGCGGTGAGTCCCGAGCCCGCGACCGACACGCTCAACCCGCTCGCCGCGAGCATCGTCGGCAGCCAGCTGAATGCCGCGTACACGGCGAGCAGGCACATGAAGAACGCGCACCACAGCGCGATCGTGTCGCGCGCGTGGCCGCTCGCGAACAGTGCGCCGAAGCCGCCGCGGCTACCGGGCGCGCGGGCGTCCTTCGTATCGGTGAACACGGTGCCGGGCGCGACCGGCCGCTGCATTCGCGCGAGCAGCGCGCCGAGTTCCGGCCAGCGTGCGGGGCGCCGCGCGAGATAGCGCGGCGATTCGGGCAACGCACGCACGAGCACGAAGCCGAACACGAGCGGCAGCGCACCGCCCGCGAAGAACAGCCCGCGCCAGCCGTAGCGCGGCAGCACCTCGTGCGCGAACAGGCCGGCCAGCATGCCGCCGAGCGGCACGCAGACGATCGTCGCGGTCACCATCATCGTGCGGCGCCGCGCGGGCGTGTATTCGGCGGTCATCGTGGTGGCCGTCGGCAGCGCGCCGCCGATCCCGAGCCCGGCGCAAAAGCGCAGCATCGCGATCGTCGCGACGTCGGGCGCGAAGCCGATCGCGCAGGTCGCGATGCCGAACAGGAACACGCTGCCGATCACGGCCTGGCGGCGGCCGAAGCGATCCGCGACGATCCCCGCGCACGCGCTGCCGATACCCATTCCGATCAGCCCCGCCGCGACGGCCGGCGCGAACGCGCCGCGCGTGATGCCCCATTCGCGGATCAGCACGGGAATCGCGAAACCGATCAGTTGGCCGTCGAAGCCGTCGAGCACGATCGCGAGCGCGGCGAGCAGCACCACGCCGCGCTGCATCGCCGTGAACGGCCCGTCGTCGAGCGTCGTGCCGACGTCGACCGACGGCGGCAGCCGTCCGTCCAGTGGGTCGCGCGTGCTCATGCGACCTCCCGGGCGCCGCACGTCGGCGGCAACGTGCGCGAACGGCGCGCGGCAAGACAACGGTATTCGATGGCTTTCATGGCGTCTCCTGTTGTCCGGGCTGGCGCACACGCGTGCCCGGATCTCGTGCTGCGCAGTCGGCCGGCGCGCATGCATCGGCGCCGGCGTCCTGTCCTGCCCTTTACGATCCGACGCCATCGTCCCGCGTACGCGGCATCCGTATCGTCACGCGGCGCCAGCCGGCCGCCGGCCTGCTGCTCAGTTCGTCCGTGCGTCGATCAGCCGGACGAGCGCGAGCAGCGTCTCGGCATGCGGCACCGCGACGCCCGCTTCGCGCGCGGCCGCGACGACCTTGCCGTTGATCGCGTCGATCTCGGTGCGGCGGCCCGCGAGCACGTCCTGCAGCATCGACGGACGATGGCCGCGATGCTCGCGGATCGCATGCTCGACGTTACGCGCAATGCGTTCGCCGTCGACCGCGATGCCCCTCGCGCGCGCGACGGCGGCGGTCTCGGCCGCGATCGCCAGCGCGAGCCGCGGACCGTCGTGACGATGGCCGAGCTGGTCGACGGTGCAGCCCGTCGCCGCACACAGCGGGTTGAGCGCCGCATTGAACGCGACCTTCTCCCAGATCGCGGCCCACACGTCGGGATCGAGCGTGCACGCGAGCCCCGCGCGCGACAACGCATCGGCCACGGCCGTCGCGAACGGGCGCGCCACGCCGTCGGCCGTCATCATGCGGATCGTGCCGGCGCCGTGCGAGCGCACGTGCGCGTGGCCGGCCGCATCGGCCGGCCACGTCGTCACGCCGACCAGGATGCGCTCGAGCGGGACGAACGCATTCAGCGTCTCGACGTTGCCGAGCCCGTTCTGCAGCGTCAGCACGAACGTGCCCGCCGTCAGCAGCGCGCGCACGCCGTCGAGCGCCGCCCGCGTGTGCAGCGATTTCGTGAAAACGATCAGCAGGTCGAACGGTGTGTCGGGCGCGGCGGCCGCGTGCGCATTCGCGGCCTCCGGCCGCACGGCCTGCAGCGAGCGGATGCGCCGCTCGCCGCGATCGTCGTCGATGCGCAACCCGTCGCGACGGATCGTATCGAGATGCGTATCGTTCACGTCGATCAGCGTGACGGCTTCGCCGCTTTCGGCGAGCCGCCCGCCGAACAGCGAGCCCATCGCGCCCGCGCCCAGAATCGCGATTCTCATCGTCGGCGGCCTCGTCAGAACGGATAGTGGCGCGGCGCCGTCTGCACGGTGATCCAGCGCAGGTCGGTGAACGCGGCGATGCCGGCCTGGCCGCCGAAGTGGCCGAAGCCGCTGTCCTTCACGCCGCCGAACGGCATCTGTGCTTCGTCGTGCACGGTCGGGCCGTTCACGTGACAGATGCCCGATTCGATGCGCGCGGCGACACGCAGCGCCCGCGCGACGTCGCGGCTGAACACGGCCGACGCCAGCCCGAACGCGTTGTCGTTCGCGCAGCGGATCGCGGCGTCCTCGCCGTCGACGCGCACGATGCCCTTCACCGGGCCGAACGATTCTTCCGCATAGACGCGCATCGCCGGCGTCACGTGATCGAGCAGCGTCGCGGGAAACAGCGTGCTGTCGGCCTTGCCGCCGCACAGCAGCGTCGCGCCGTGCGCGAGCGCGTCGTCGATCAGCGCGTTGCAGCGCTCGACGGCCTTCGCGTCGATCAGCGAACCGAGCACGACGGGCCCGTGGCGCGGGTCGCCGAGCGGCAGCGATGCAGCCTTGGCGGCGAGCTTCGCGACGAATGCATCGGCGATCGATGCGTCGACGACGATGCGCTCGGTCGACATGCAGATCTGCCCGGAATTCGCGAATGCGCCGAATGCGGCCGCGGCGACCGCCGCGTCGAGATCGGCATCGTCGAGCACGACGAACGGCGCCTTGCCGCCGAGTTCCAGCACCGACGGTTTCAGATGGCGCGCGCAGGCTTCGGCGACGATCCGCCCGACTCGCGTCGAGCCGGTGAAATTCACGCGGCGCACGGCCGGATGCGCGATCAACGCGTCGACGACGGCGCCCGCATCGTCGGGCGCGTTCGTCACGAAGTTGACGACGCCCGGCGGCAGCCCGGCTTCCTGCAGCGCCTCGACGACCAGCCCGTGCGTGACGGGGCACAGTTCCGAGCCTTTCAGCACGGCCGTGTTGCCGCATGCGAGCGGCAGCGCGAGCGCGCGCGTCGCGAGAATCACCGGCGCATTCCACGGCGCGATGCCGAGCACGACGCCGGCCGGCTGCCGCACGCCCATCGCGAGCGAGCCGGGCACGTCGGACGGGATCAGCGCGCCGCCGACCTGCGTGGTGAGCGACGCCGCCTCGACGAGCCCGCTCGCCGCGAGCTTCACGTTGAAGCCGGCCCACAGCGCGGAGGCGCCCGTCTCGGCCGCCATCGCGGCGACGAACTGCTCGTGTTTCGCTTCGAGCGCGGCGGCCGCCTTCAGCAGCCATGCGCGTCGCGCGCCGGGGCCGAGCGCGGCCCATTCGGGAAACGCACGGGCGGCCGCGTCGGCCGCCGCGCGCGCATCGTCGACGGTGCCCGCGGGCGCGGCCGACGCGATTTCGCCGTCGAGCGGGTTGCGGCGCACGAAGGTCGCGCCGCTGGACGAGTGGCGGCGTTCGCCGCCGATCAGCATCGCTACGGTTTGCATGGCATCTCCGGAAAGACGCGCGCGGCGCGTCAGGCAATCTCGACTTCGACGACGACCGGCGTCGCGGCCCGCAGCGCGTCGGTCAGCGTGTCGCGCAGGCGGGCGGCATCGGCGACGCGCACGCCGCGGCAGCCCATCCCTTGCGCGAGCGCGACGAAATCCAGGTCGGGCAGATCGGTGCCCTGCACCGGGTCGCCCGGGCCGAAACCGAACACGGGCGCGAAATCCTGCAGCGCCGCGTAACGCCGGTTGTTCAGGATCACGAACGTGATCGGCAGCTTCAGTTGCGCGGCGCTCCACAGCGCCTGGATCGAGTACAGGCTCGAGCCGTCGCCGATCAGCCCGATCACGCGCCGGCCCGGCTGCGCGAGCGCGACGCCGACAGCGGCCGGCATCCCGTAACCCAGGCCGCCGCTGTCCATCGTGTAGAACGTGCCGCTGCGCGTGAACGGCAGATGTTCCTGCATCACCGACCGCGCGCTCGGCGCCTCCTCGACGACGATGTCCTGCGCGTCGCGCACGTCGGCGAGCGTCTGCAGCGCGAACGCGACCGACATGCGCTCGCCGGCGGCGGGCGTGTCGACACGGACGTGCGGCGGGCGCGGCGCGGGCATCGGCCGCTCGGGCGGCGCGGGCCGCGCGAGCAGATCGCGCGCGGCGAGCCGCAGGTTGCCGACGACCGCATCGCCCGACGGCGTCCACGCGGCGACGCCGGGATCGTCGACGAGCTGCACGAGCGTCGCGCCCGGCGGCACGTGCGGACCGAAGCCTTCGATGTGATACGTGAACGCGGGCGCGCCGAACGCGAACACGAGATCGTGCCCGGCGAGCCGCGCGACGATCTTCTCGCGGATCGCGGGCAGGAAGCCGGCGAACAGTGGATGGTCCTCGGGAAAGCTGCAGCGCCCCGACATCGGCGCGACGTACACGCGCGCACGGTGCCGCTCGGCGAGACGCACGGCGTCGTCCCAGGCCCCCGCGCGATCGACGGCCGCGCCGACCACGAACGCCGGGCGCCGCGCGGCATCGAGCGCGTCGCCGAGCCGGGCGAGCGCGTCGGGATCGGGCCGCACGATGCGGCTGACGTCGCGCCGCGGCAGCCGTTCGGCCGGCTGGTCCCAGTCGTCGACCGGGATCGACACGAACACGGGGCCGCGCGGCTCCTGCATCGCGATGCGGTACGCACGCGCGATCGCGGCCGGCACGTCCTGCGCGCGAGCGGGCTCGATGCTCCATTTCACGTACGGCTTCGGCAGTTCGGCGGCCTGCGTCGCGCCGAGGAACGGATCGAACGGCAGAATCGCGCGCGCCTGCTGGCCGGCGGTGACGATCAGCGGCGTGCGGTTCTTGAACGCGGTAAACAGATTGCCCATCGCGTTGCCGACACCCGCCGCCGAATGCAGGTTGACGACCGCCGCATTGCCGGTGGCTTGCGCATGGCCGTCGGCCATCCCGACCACGACGGCTTCGTGCAGGCCGAGCACGTAGCGGAAATCATCGGGAAAGTCGCGGAACATCGGCAGCTCGGTCGAGCCGGGATTGCCGAACACGCGGTCGATCCCGAACTGGCGGAGCAAGTCGATCACCGCATCGCGAACGGTGATCGATGCAGCGGAAAGGGGTGAATGGCCGGACATGCTCGGCGCTCCTCGATGGCTTGGCGGTTTCCACAGTATCGAAGCGCAAGCCATTCACCGATACTGTATTTTCTGCGAAAAGCCATTACGTTCCGGCATGACTTTCGATCTCCGACAACTGCGTGCCTTCACGACGATCGTCGCGTGCGGCAGCCTCGGCCGCGCGGCCGATGCGCTGCACGTCACGCAGCCTGCGCTGAGCCGGATCCTGAAGCGGCTCGAGGAGCAGGTCGGCGCGCCGCTGTTCGAGCGCCATTCGAAGGGCGTGCAGCTCACCGCGTTCGGCGAGGCGTTGCTGCCGCACGCGACGCTGCTGCAGCACGAGGCCGAACATGCGCGCGAGGAGCTCGACGCGATGCGCGGGTTCGCGAAGGGCACGATCAAGGTCGGCACGGTGGGCAGCATCGCGAGCCTCGTGCTGCCGGTCGCGGTCGGCCGCGTGCTCGACCGCTGGCCGAACCTGCGCGTCGAAATCATCGAGGGCGTGTGGGACCGGCTCGCGCAAGGGCTGATCAAGCACGAGATCGACCTTGCGCTGTCCGCGCACGGGCCCGATACCGACGAGATCGTCGCGATTCCCGAATGCCGCTGGGAGGACCGCAGCCATATCGTTGCGGCGCCGCACCATCCGCTGCGCGCGCTCGGCCGCGCGCCGACGCTCGCCGATACGCTGCACGCGCGCTGGGCGATTCCGCCGCGCGGCACCGCGCCGTTCGACCACATGCGCGCGACCTTCGACGCGCACGGCCTCCCGCTGCCCGACATCGCGGTCGAGACGCGCTCGGTCACGACGCTGAAAAGCTTGGTCGCGCATGCGGGATTCCTCTGCTGGATGGCCGAGCCGATGTACGGCGCCGAACGGCGCGCCGGCACGATCGACACGCTGCCCGTGCGCGAAGTCGTCGCGGTGCGCACGCTCACCGCATTCCGGCGCCGCCACGGGATCCTGCCGGGGCCGGCCGGCAAGCTGCTCGACGAACTCGTCGCACTCACGCGCGAGGGGTGCTGACGCTCTTTTCGCCGGCTGCGTCGCGCCTGCCCGCCTGCCGCCTGCCTGCCCGCGTGCCCTCCCCGCCCGCGCCGCCCGCGCCGCAGCGCACCATCGAAATGCCGTGTCCCCGCCTTGACTTTCGTTCGCCCGAATACGATCATTCGCTCACACAAAGAGCAAATGATCGTATTCGACAGGATAGACAGGCAGGAACAGGAGACACCGGATGAGCGACTCGCCCTCCGCCCGCGCGCCCGTGCTGCTGCACATTGGCGCGGGCTCGTTTCACCGCGCGCACCAGGCGTGGTATCTGCATCGCGTGAACGCGGCCGTGCCGGCCGATGAACGCTGGTCGCTGACCGTCGGCAACATCCGCGACGACATGCGCGCGACGATGGACGCGCTCGCCGCGCAACATGGCGCGTACACGCTCGAAACCGTCACGCCGCAAGGCGAACGCGCCTACGAGACGATCCGTTCGATCACGCGCGTGCTGCCGTGGTCGATCGATCTCGCCGCGCTGATCGACGCCGGCGCCGATCCGGCGTGCCGGATCGTGTCGTTCACCGTCACCGAAGGCGGCTACTACCTCGACGAACACGACCGGCTCGACCTCGCGAACGCCGATCTCGCCACCGACCTGCAGGGCGCGCGCACGACGCTGTACGGTGCGCTCGCGGCGCTGCTCGCCGAACGCGTGCGGCGCGGCGCCGGCCCGCTCACGCTGCAAAGCTGCGACAACCTGCGCAACAACGGCGCACGCTTTCGCGCAGGGATGCGCGAATTCCTCGAACGGCGCGGCGAAACGCATCTCATCGCATGGTTCGATGCGAACGTCGCGACGCCCAGCGCGATGGTCGACCGCATCACGCCGCGCCCGACCGCCGACGTGCGCGAGCGCGTGCGCGCGGCCACCGGCGTCGACGACGCGTGCCCGGTGATGGGCGAATCGTTCATCCAGTGGGTGATCGAGGACCGCTTCGCGGCCGGCCGGCCGCGCTGGGAGCTAGCCGGCGCGGAACTCGTCGACGACGTGCATCCGTACGAGGAAGCGAAGATCCGCATCCTCAACGCGACGCACAGCTGCATCGCGTGGGCCGGCACGCTCGCGGGCCATGCGTATATCCACGAAGGCACGCACGACGCGGCGATCCGCCGCTTCGCGCACGACTACGTGACGCAGGACGTGATCCCGTGCCTGACGCCGAGCCCGCTCGATCTCGCGCGCTACCGCGACGTCGTGCTGGAGCGCTTCGGCAACCCGTACGTGCTCGACACGAACCAGCGCGTCGCGGCCGACGGCTTCTCGAAGATCCCCGGCTTCATCGCGCCGACGCTCGTCGAATCGTTCGCGCGCGGCGCCGCGCCGGTCGCCACCGCCGTGCTGCCCGCACTGTTCCTGCGCTTTCTCGAGCGCTGGGCGCGCGGCACGCTGCCGTATGCGTACCAGGACGGCGTGATGGACGACAGCGTCGCGCGTGCGATCGTCGACGCCGACGACCCGGTCGTCGCGCTGTGCGCCAACCGCGCGCTGTGGGGCTCGCTGGCCGGCAACGCCGCGCTGTTCGACGCGTTGCGCGCCGGGCTCGCGCGCGTCGACGCATGGCTCGCGGCGCGCTGACCACGCGCGTGCCGGCGCCCGGCCGCGCAGCCGGGCGAACCCGCTTGGCACATGCCGTGCGGCACGGCTAAAGTAGCGGCTCCTCTCTGACGGAACGGATCGCTCATGTATCTCGGCATCGACCTCGGCACCTCGGAAGTGAAGGTGCTGCTGCTCGCCCCGGACGGCGCGGTCGTCGGCACCGCCGGCTCGCCGTTCACGGTGTCGCGGCCGCATCCGCGCTGGGCCGAACAGCATCCGGACGACTGGTGGCGAGGCACGCTCGCGGCGCTCGCGACGCTGCGCGAGCGGCACCCCCACGCGTTCGCGCAGGTGCGCGGCATCGGCCTGTCGGGCCAGATGCACGGCGCGGTGCTGCTCGGCCGCGACGATCGCGTGCTGCGCCCGGCGATCCTGTGGAACGACATGCGCAGCGCCGACGAATGCGCGCTGCTCACCGAGCGCGCGCCCGATCTCCACGCGCTGGCCGGCAACCTCGCGATGCCCGGCTTCACCGCGCCGAAACTGCTGTGGGTCGCCAGGCACGAACCCGACGTGTTCGCGGCAACCGCGTGCGTGCTGATGCCGAAGGACTACCTGCGATTCCGGCTGACCGGCGCGAAAGTGTCGGACCCGTCGGACGCGGCCGGCACGCTGTGGCTCGACGTTGCCCGCCGCGACTGGTCCGATGCGCTGCTCGCCGCGTGCGGGATGACGCGCGCGCAGATGCCGCGCATCGTCGAGGGCAACGCGCCGTCCGGCACGCTGCGTGCGGACGTCGCACGCGAGCTCGGGCTGTCGGAGGCCGTCCCGGTCGCGGGCGGCGGCGGCGACAACGCGACGAGCGCGCTCGGCATCGGTGCGATCCACGCGGGCGACGGCTTCGTGTCGCTCGGCACGTCCGGCGTGCTGAGCGTGGTCGGCGACCGCTTCATGCCGAATCCCTCCTCGGCCGTGCATGCGTTCTGCCATGCGATTCCCGATCGCTGGCAACTGATGAGCGTCGTGCTGTCGGCCGCGAGCTGCCTGCGCTGGGTCTGCAAGCTGACCGGCACCGACGAGCCCGCGCTGCTCGCCGAGGTCGCGGCGCTCGACGCCGACGCGCTCGCCGCGGCGCCGCTGTTCCTGCCCTACCTGTCGGGCGAACGCACGCCGCACAACGATCCGTACGCGCAGGGCGTGTTCTTCGGGATGACCCACGCGACCGAGCGCGCGCACCTCGGCTATGCGGTGCTCGAAGGCGTGACGCTCGGCCTCGCCGACGGCCTCGACGCGCTGCATGCGGCCGGCGTCGAAACCGACCGGTTGTCGCTGATCGGCGGCGGCGCGCGCAGCGCGTTCTGGGCGCAACTGATCGCGGACGCGCTGAACGTGCGCACGCGCCAGATCGGCGGCGGCGAAACGGGCGCGGCGCTCGGCGCGGCACGGCTCGGCTGGCTGGCCGTCGGCGGCGATCCGCAGACGGTGCTGACCAAGCCGCCGGTGCGCGCCGAATACGCACCGGACGCCGACCGCCACGCGCGGCTGCGCGAACGCCTCGATGCGTTCCGCACGCTGTACCGTCACGTGCGGCCGCTGTACGAACCGTCGCGCGCACGGCTCGCGTAGGCGCCGCGCGCGCGGCCGCCCGCCGGCCACGCGTGCGACATGCGGTACAGTGGATGCCGTCGTGCGGTCCGCCGGCCCGCGGGGCGGCCCCTCAGATCCGAACCGAATCGCTATCGTGTCCAAGTCCTCAGAAAAACTCGATCTCGCCACGCGCGCCGCGTGGCTCTATTACGTCGCGGGCGACACGCAGAACGAAATCGCCGAAAAGCTGCAGGTGTCGCGCCCCGTCGCGCAACGCCTCGTCGCGTTCGCGGTCGAGAAGAACCTGATCCGCGTGCGTGTCGACCATCGGCTCGCCGACTGTCTCGATCTCGGCGCGCAACTGTCGAAACGCTACGGCCTCGCGATGTGCGAAGTCGTGCCCGTCGACGCCGATGCGCCCGACGCGATCGACCGCAAGCTCGCGGTCGCCGGCGCGCAGGTGATGGAGCGCTACCTGAACGAAACGCGGCCGATGGTGATCGCGGTCAGCAGCGGCCGGACGCTGAAGGCCGCGGTCGCGCAGATCGCGCAGATCGACCGCCCGCAGCACCGGCTCGTGTCGATGGTCGGCGCGATCGCGGCCGACGGCTCGTCGAACCGCTACGACGTCGCGCAGTACATCTCCGAGAAAACCGGCAGCAAGCATTTCCTGCTGCCCGCGCCGCTGTTCGCCGACAGCGACGCCGAGCGCGCGCAGTGGTGCAATCACCGGCTGTACCGGATCGTCGAGGCGCTGTCGGGCGAAGCCGACGTCGCGTTCGTCGGGATCGGCAACATCGGTCCGCACTGCCCGCTCTACGAAGACGGCTTCATCACCGAACAGGAGCGCGACGAGATGACCGCGCTCGGCGCGGTGGCCGAACTGCTCGGCGTGCCGATCGACGCTAAGGGCACGCAGATCACCGTGTCGACGAGCGCGCGGGTGACGAGCGTCGCGCTCGCCACGCCGCCGAAGCGGCCGACGATCGCGTTCGCCGGCGGCCCGAAGAAACACGACGCGGTGATTGCCGCGCTGCGCGGCGGCTGGCTGTCGGGGCTCGTCACCGACGAAACCTGCGCGCGCGCCGCGCTCGCCGCGAAGGCGGCCTGACGCCGCCGTCGCCCGCGCCGGCTCAGGCCGCGCGCGGCACCGGAAACGCATGCCGGCGTGCGCGCCACGCGCCGACCCAGGCCAGCGCCAGCAGCGCGACGAGCACCCACGGAATCGCGCCGGCGCCCGTCGCGCCGAGCAGCATCCCGCCCGCGATGCCGCCGCCGGCGATCGCCAGATTCCACACCGTCACGAGCATCGACTGCGCGACGTCGGCCGATTCGCCCGCCGCGTTCGCGGTGGCCGTCTGGAACAGCGTCGGCGCGCCGCCGAACGCGAGCCCCCACAGCACGACGCCCGCATAGACGGTCGTCATCCCGGAACCGGCGCCGAGCATCGCCGCCGCCAGCGCGAACAGCGCGATGCTCGCGAGCGTGAGGCGTCGCTGCGCGGCGCCGATCCACGCGCCCGTCAGCGCGATGCCGACGAGCGACGCAACGCCGAACACGAACAGCACCACGTCGACCTGCGCCCCCATGCGCACGCCCGCGAGGAACGGCGCGACGTACGTGTACAGCATGTTGTGCGCGAGCACGTACGCGAACATCACCGTCAGCACCGGGCGCACGCCGGGCAGCGTCATCACGCCGAGCACCGGCTCGCGCGCGCCGGCCTGCTGGCCCGGATAGTCGGGTAAGCGCATGCGGATCCAGCCGATCAGCGCGAGCGCCGCGGCCGAAATACCGGCGAACGCGAGGCGCCAGCCGAACGTCGCGCCGAGCGCGGTGCCGGCCGGAATGCCGATCGACATCGCCGCCGGTATGCCGAGCATCGCGACCGCGATCGCGCGGCCGCGCAGCGCCGGGTCGACCATCCGGCTCGCATACCCGGCCAGCAGCGCCCACAGCAGCCCGGCCGACATCCCCGCGACGAACCGCGCCGCAAGCGTGAGCGCGTAATACGGCGACGCGGCCGTCAGCGCGTTCGACACGACGAAACCGGCCAGCGCGGCGAGCAGCAGGCGGCGCCGGCGCATCGCGCGCGTCGCGGCGACGAGCGGAATCGCCGCGACGATCGAGCCGAGCGCGTAGGCGGTCACCAGTTGGCCGACCAGCGCCTCGGTCACGCGCAGGTCGGCGCTCATCGGCGGCAGCAGGCCGGCCGGCAGCGCTTCGGTGAGTACCGTGATGAAGCCGGCGGTGGCCAGCGCGAGCAGGTTCGCGACGGGCAGGTGCGCACGGGCCGGCGTGGACGGATCTGCCGCGCGATCGACGGCGCGCTCGGAGACGGATACGCACTCGCTCATTGCGCACTCCGGTCGTCGACGCCATACACCGCATCGCGCACGTCGGTGACGATGCGCCCGTGCATCCCTTCGTACAACGTATTGGTCAGCGCCACCACCGTCAGCCCGGCCGCCCGGTCGACGAACCACGCATGCCCGTACGCGCCGCCCCAGCGCCACGTGCCGACCGATTCCGGCGATCGCGCGGCCGCCGGGTCATGCAGCACGGAACAGCCGAGCCCGAAGCCGAACCCCGGCGCGTCCGGCAGGTCGTGCGCGCCCGGCTGAACCCGCGACATCTCGTCGATCCAGCGGCGCGCGAGCCAACCGTCGCGCCCGGTGCGCAACGTATCGAGCAGCGTCATGCAGTCGCCCGCCGTAGCGATCATCCCTGCGCCGCCCGACGGCCACGCGGCCGCATCGAACGCGCGCGCCGGTGCGAAACGGATGCCGACCGTACCCTCGTACACCGGGACGAGATCGTCGCCGGTCATCCGGCGCGGCACGCCGGGCGTACTGACGTAAGGCGTCGCGAGGCGCGCCGCGTCACGCGTGAAAAACGCCGTGTCGGTCATCCCGAGCGGCGTCGTCACGAGCGCCGCCACGGCATCGGCGAGCGGTCGGCCGTCGACCGCCTCGATCAGCGCACCGACCACGTCGGTCGCGAGCGAGTAGTGCCACGACGTGCCGGGCGCGAATCGCAGCGGCACGCCGGCGATGCGCCGCACGTTCTCCGCGAGCGACGGTCCGGCGCCGTCCATGCCGTCGGACACGCCCGCGCGCGCATACGGTCCGTCGGCGTCCGCTTCGAGAAAGCGATAGCCGAGCCCGGCCGTGTGCGACAGCAGATGGCGCAGCGTGATGTCGGCAGGCGTGCCGTCCGCGAGCGTCGGCGTGAATGCCGGCAGCCAGCGCGCGACCGGTTCGTCGAGGCCGATCTTCGATGCCGCGACGAGCCGCATCGCGGCGGCCGTCACGATCGGCTTGGATACCGACGCGAGCCGGAACAGCGTGTCCTCGCGCATCGGCGTGCCGGCTTCGCGGTCGGCCAGCCCGGCCGCGCGTGCATAACGCAATTCGCCGTCGCGCGCGACCAGCACGACCGCGCCGACCACGCGCGCGTCGGCCAGCGCGCGATCGAGCACGGCGTCGAGCCGCGCGCGCAGCGCGGCGTCCGGTTCCCTGCGGTGCGTGGTGACAGGCAGTGACGACATGGCGTGACCTCGAACAGTGAAGGAACGCCCATCGTAAGGAGCCGGCGCCGGAAGAAAAACCGGGTTAGAGTTCCGGACACTCCGGACATCGATGTCCGTAATCGAGGCCCTGCATGGAAAATCTTGGCGGTTTCGTCGTGTTCGTCCAGGTCGCGGAAACACGCAGCTTCGTCGCGGCCGGCCGCGCGCTCGGATTGTCGGCGTCGGCGATCGGCAAGCGCATCGCGCGCCTCGAGGCGCGCCTGAACGTGCGGCTCTTTCACCGCAGCACGCGCAGCATCACGCTGACGGCCGAAGGCGCGCGCTTTCTCGAACGGTGCCGGCGCGTGATCGCCGAAATCGATGCGGCCGAGCGGGAATTGACGCAGAGCGTCGAGGCGCCGCGCGGGCGGCTGCGCGTGAGCCTGCCGACGATCGGCACGCTGCTGCTGCCGGTGCTCGCCGATTTCATGGCCGCGTATCCGGCGATCGAGCTCGACATCGATTTCAGCGACCGGATCGTCGACGTGATCGACGAAGGCTTCGACGTGGTCCTGCGCACCGGCCGTCCGACCGATTCGCGACTGTCGTCGCGGTTGCTCGGCCACTTCCGCCAGCACCTGGTCGCGTCGCCCGACTATCTCGACCGGCACGGCACGCCGCGCACGCCGGCCGATCTCGCGCAGCACCGCTGCCTGCATTACCGCTTCCCGAGCAGCGGCAAGCTCGAGATCTGGCCGCTGCGCGCGCCGCGCGCCGGCACGCCGCCGGAAGTACCCGTCTCGATGGTCAGCAACAATGCCGAGACGCGCCTGTGCTTCGCGCTACGCGGGCTCGGCATCGCATGCCTGCCCGAGTTCTTCGTACGCGACACGCTCGCCGACGGCAGGCTGCGCGCGGTGCTCGACGACCACGTCGCGAGCCGTACGCCGTTCTACGTGCTGTGGCCGTCAGGCCGCCATCCGATGCCCAAGCAGCGCGCGTTCGTCGATTACATGGCCGAGCATTTGCGGCTGTAACCGGCGCGCAGCAGCGGTCAAGCCGCCTTCGCGTGCGCGCTCAGCCGCCGAAACGCCTGCCCGTGCTCGTCGAACAGATGGCAGTGCTCGGGCAGCGCATGCACGCGCAGCGCCTCGCCGGTGCGATACGTGTCGAGCGGCGGAATTCGCGCGATCAGCCCGTCCGGCGCGACGGCCGACTCCGCATAGAGATACGCGGCGTCGCCGAGCGATTCGACGGCCATCGTCCGCGCGGCGACGCCGGGCGCCGCCGCATCGACCAGCAGGTGCTCGGGCCGCACGCCGACGGTCACGGCCGCACCGCGCTGCAGCCCGGCCGCGTCGACCGCGACACGCTGCGTCTCGCCGCTGTCGAACCGCACGAGCACGCCGGTCGCATCGGCCGATTCGACCGTGCCCTTCAGGAAGTTCATCTTCGGCGAGCCGATGAAGCCCGCGACGAACTGGTTCGCCGGCGCGTGATACAGCGTGTTCGGCGTGCCGACCTGCTGCACCGCGCCGCCCGACAGCACGACGATCTTGTCGGCGAGCGTCATCGCCTCGACCTGGTCGTGCGTCACGTAGATCATCGTCGTCTTCAGCTCGTCATGCAGCCGCGCGAATTCCAGCCGCATCTTCACGCGCAGCGCGGCGTCGAGGTTCGACAGCGGTTCGTCGAACAGGAACACCTTCGGCTTGCGCGTGATCGCGCGGCCGATCGCGACGCGCTGCCGCTGGCCGCCGGACAGTTGCTTCGGCTTGCGGTCGAGCAGGTGATCGATGTGCAGGATCTTCGCGGCCTGCTTCACGGCCTGGTCGATCTCGGGCTTCTTCGCGCCCGCGAGCTTCAGGCCGAACGCCATGTTGTCGTACAGCGTCATGTGCGGGTACAGCGCATACGACTGGAACACCATCGCGATGCCGCGCTTCGCGCTCGGCACGTCGTTGACCTTCGCGCCGTCGATCAGCAGGTCGCCGCTCGAAATGTCTTCGAGGCCGGCGATCATCCGCATCAGCGTGGATTTGCCGCAGCCGCTCGGCCCGACGAATACGACGAATTCGCCGTCGGCGATGTCGAGGTTCACGTTGCGCAGCACTTCGGTGTCGTCGTAGCGCTTCGCGATGTTGCGCAGGAGCACGCTTGCCATGATCTGTCTCCGTTCGTTCGTGATGCGTCGCCTGGCCGGCGGCGCGTGATCGTTGCTAGTTCGGCAGCACCGCGCCCGTCGCCTGCCAACGCGCGACGTAGCCGGGCAGCTCGTGCATGTCGTCGAATACGTGACGCGCGCCGATGCCGCGCAGCGCGTCGATCTGCGCGGCCGATGCGTGCCCGCCGCCGACGAAGCCGAGCACGGTCATGCCGGCCGCGGCCGCCGCGGTGATGCCCGTCGCGCTGTCCTCGACGACGAGGCAGTTCGCGGGCGCCGCGCCGAGCGTGCGCGCGGCCGCCAGATACACGTCCGGCGCCGGCTTCGGCCGCGCGACCGAATCCGCGCAGAACAGCCGGTCGCCGAAAAAGCGCGCGAGGCCGGTGCGCGCGAGCGCCGCTTCGACGTATGCGCGATAGCTGTTGCTCGCGCAGGCGGTCGTCAGCTCGATCGCCGCGAGTGCCGCATCGATGCCGTCGACCATCGGCGCGTTGACGGCGGCCGCCTCGACCGCGCGGCGGATCGCGTCGACGTCGTCGGCCGACAGCGCGCGCCCCACCGCGTCGCTCGCGCCCGCCAGCACGCGCTCGATGCGCAGCCCGAGCAGCGGCATCACGGCCGGCCGCGCATCGACGCCCGGCCAGCGCGCATCGAGCTCGCGCACGATCACGTCGGCGGCGACGGCCTCGCTGTCGATCAGCACGCCGTCGCAATCGCAGATCAGCACGTTCGTCCCTGCACTCGCACCGCTCATTTGACCGCCCCGAACGTGAGCCCCCGCACGAGCTGCTTCTGCGACAGCCAGCCGACGATCAGGATCGGCGCGACCGCGAGCAGCGAGGCGGCGGACAGCTTCGCCCAGAACAGCCCTTCGGGGCTCGAATACGACGCGATGAACACGGTCAGCGGCGCGGCGTTCGAGCTCGACAGGTTGATGCTCCAGAACGCCTCGTTCCACGACAGGATCACGAGCAGCAGCGCGGTGGACGCGAGCCCCGGCAGCGCCATCGGCATCAGCAGGTAGACGATCTCCTGCCACGTCGACGCGCCGTCGATGCGCCCGGCTTCGAGGATGTCCTTCGGGATCTCGTTGAAGTACGTGAAGGTCATCCATACCGCGATCGGCAGGTTGATCAGCGTGTAGACGATCACGAGCCCCGACACCGTGTCGAGCAGCCCGGAGTTCTTCCACAGCAGGTAGATCGGCACCAGTACGCCGACCGACGGCATCATCTTCGTCGACAGCATCCACAGCAGCACCTTCTGCGTGCGATGGTTCGGGAAGAACGCCATCGCATACGCGGCCGGCACCGCGAACAGCAGCGAGATCACCGTGACGCCGGCCGAGATCAGCACCGAATTCCATGCGAACGCGAAGTAGTTGCTGCGCGCGAACACCTCGCGGAAGCTGTCGAGCGTCGGCATGAACAACAGCGTCGACGCGTACGCCTGCTGCTCGGTCTTGAACGCGGTGATCGCCATCCAGAAGATCGGGAAGAACAGCAGCAGCGCGATCAGCCATGCGAGCGTGCCGGGCAGCGCGCGCCGCACGAGGTCGAACACGGCCGGCGTGCGCCGGCCTTCGAAGGTCAGGTCGCTCATTTCTCGTACTCTCCCTTCAGGTTGCGCGCGAGCATCCGCACGAGGAAGAACGACACGACGTTCGCGACCACGACGGCGATGATGCCGCCCGCGGACGCGAGGCCGACGTCGAACTGCTGCAGGCCGAGCGCATAGATCAGGTAAGACAGGTTGGTCGTCGCGTCGCCGGGGCCGCCGCCCGTCGTCGTATAGATCTCCGCGAAGATCGACAGCAGGAAGATCGTCTCCATCATCACGACCACGGCGATCGCGCGCTTCAGGTGCGGCAGCGTGATGTAGAAGAACATCGCGACCGGGCCGGCGCCGTCGATGCGCGCGGCTTCCTTCTGTTCCTGGTCGAGCGACTGGATCGCGGTGAACAGGATCAGGAACGCGAACGGCAGCCACTGCCACGCGACGATGATGATCACCGCGGTCAACGGGTAGTCGGCGAACCAGTCGATCGGCGTCATCCCGAGCGCGCGCATCGCGTTCGCGACGAGCCCGTACACCGGATGCAGGATCATGTTCTTCCAGATCAGCGCGGACACCGTCGGCATCACGAAGAACGGCGCGATCGCGAGCAGGCGCGCGATGCCCTGCCCGTAGAACTTGCGGTCGAACAGCACGGCCATCAGCACGCCGCCGACCACGGTGATCGCGAGCACCGCGCCGATCAGCACGAGCGTGTGCCAGATCGCGGGCAGGAACGACGGATCGGTCGCGAGGAAACGGTAGTTGTCGAGCCCGGCGAAGCCCTTCACGTCCGGGTTCAGCAGGTTGTAGCGCGAGAACGAATACCAGATCGTCATCGCGAGCGGAATCGACATCCACAGCAGCAGCACCGCGACGGACGGCGACACGAGCCAGCTCGCGCCGCCGCGCGCGCGGCGCGGCGCACCGGGCGGCGACGACGCGTCGCCGACCGACGGCGCGTGACTCAGGGGAAGACGCAGGTGACGCATGATCGGAGTCCCTCCGGTTGATGCGCGGGCGCGAACGGCCTGCCCGCCTGTCGGCTGCGCCGGCTCGCGCCGTGCGCCATGGCGCACGATGCGAGCCGCGCGACGGCTTGCGCGTTACTTCTTGTAGCCGGCCTGCCGCACCGCGCGGTCGGCGGCAGCCTGCCCGGCGGCGAGCGCCTGGTCGACCGACATCTGGCCCGCGACCGCGCCCGCGATCGACTGGCCGACCACCGTGCCGAACGACTGGAATTCAGGAATCCCGACGTACTGCACGCCCGTGTACGGCACTTTCTTCAGCGACGGATCGTTCGGGTCGGCCGTCTCGATCGCCTTCAGCACGAAATCCGAGAACGGCGCGGCGGCCTTGTACTCGGCGCGCTGATACGTCGACGTGCGCGTGCCCGGCGGCACCGAGGCCCAGCCCTCGTCCTTGCCGACCATCTCGATGTACTGCTTGGACGTCGCCCACGCGACGAACTTGCGCGCGGCATCCTGCTGCTTCGACGTCTTCGGCACGGCCAGCGCCCACGCCCACAGCCAGTGCGAGCCCTTCGGCGTCGCGGCGACCGGCGCGGCCGCGAAACCGATCTTGTCGGCCACCTGCGACTGCTGCTTGTTGTAGAGCATCCCGGCCGCGACCGTCGCGTCGATCCACATCGCGCACTTGCCGGACGCGGTCAGCGTCAGGTTCTCGTTGAAGCCGTTCGAGCTCGCACCCGGCGGGCCGTTCTTCTTCAGCAGGTTCACGTAGAAATTGATCGCCTTCTTCCATTCGGGCGACGTCAGCTGCGCGTTCCAGTTCTCGTCGAACCAGCGCCCGCCGAACGTGTTCACGACCGTCGACACGTACGCCATGTTCTCGCCCCAGCCGGCCTTGCCGCGCAGGCAGATCCCGTAGGTGCCCTTCGACTTGTCGGTGAGCTTGTCCGCGAATTCGGCGATCTGGTCGTAGGTCGGCTGGTCGGGCATCTTCAGCCCCTTCGCCGCGAACAGGTCCTTGCGGTAGAACGTCATCGAGCTTTCCACGTAGAACGGCAGCGCGTAGAGCTGGCCGTTGTACGACAGGCTGTCGCGCGCGGTCTTCACGATGTCGTTCAGGTCGTAGTCGGCGGGCAGCCCCGTGATCGGCGCGAGCCAGCCGCGCTTGCCCCACTGCGGCGTTTCATAGGTGCCGATCGCCATCACGTCGAACTGGCCGCTGCCGGTCGTGATGTCGGTGGTCGCGCGCTGGCGCAGCACGTTCTCCTCGAGGATCACCCAGTTCAGCTTGATGTCGGGGTTCGCCTTCTCGAACGCCGGCGACAGCTTCTTCAACTCGATCATGTCGGGGTTGTTCAGCGTCGCGATCGTCAGCGTGCCGGCGGACGCCGCGCAGGCCGCCGTCGCAAGCGCGGCTCCGGCGAAACAGCGTGCGGCGGCGTCGAGCATCTTTCGTTGCATGGCATGTCTCCTGTGATTGTTCGAAATGTCGTCGGTCTTGCGTCGGTGTTGCATCGTTTCCTTCGCGGCCCGTCATGCCGGCCGCTGCATCCCGCACGCGCGCGCATAGTGCGCGATCACGTCGCGTATCCGGTGGCGCACCCATGCGCGCGGCGCCTTCGCGAGGCCGCCCGCGCGGCATGCCGCATAGACGTCCGGCAGCCACTGCGCGACGAGCGTCTCCGGCACCGGCTGCCGCGCGAGGTTGTCGAACAGTTGCTCGACCGCGGCCGCGACGGCCGGCTGCAGCCAGTAATAGCGGATGCGGTCGCTGTAGCTGAACTGGCGCGCGAGCCGCTGCGCGGTCTCGTCGCCGCGGTAGTACGGCGCCCAGTGTTCGGGCTGCGCGCGCATCGCCGCATCGACGACGTCGCGCAACCGCGAGCGCTGCGCGACGTCGTCGATCAGCGCGTCCTCGATGAACGTCAGCGCGAACAGCGCCTCGCGCAGCGCGAACGTCAGCGCGGGGCCGACCTTCAGCACCGCGAAGTGGTCGCGCACCAGCGCGGCGAGCGCGGCCTCGGTCTGGTAATCGGTCGAATGCGCTTCGAACACGAGGTGCGGCGTCTGCAGGATACTCGCGCCCAATGACGCTGCCTTCGCGCTGTCGTAGTCGAGCACGTGGCGATCGTCGAAGTCGACGCCCGGCTGCGCGACGATCGCGACGACGCGCGTCCACGCGTCGTCGAGCCCGGCCGCCGAGAATGCTCGGCGATGCGCGTCGAGCGTCGCCGCGATGCTGTCGCTGCGCGTGACCGCGATCCGCGCGATCGCGTCGTCGCTCGCCTCGCCGCCCACCTCGCCGCCCGGCGTCGGCACCTCGGTGCCGATCACGTAGACGGGCGCGATCCCGGCGCGCGCCGCCGCGTCTTCCGCGACGCGGCACAGCTCGGCCGCGCGCGCGGCGATCGTGCGATCGTCGAGCCGCGCCGGATCGTCCGCGCACGCCATGCTCGCGTCGAGATGGATCTTCTCGAACCCGGCTTCGACATACGCGGCGACCATCGCACCGGCCTCGCGCATCGCGTCGGCCGCGCGGCGATGGCGCCACGGGTTCGGGCCGAGATGGTCGCCGCCGAGCACGAGCGCCGACGGCGCGAGCCCGCAGCGCGCGGCGATCGCATCGACGTCGCGGCGAAAATCGGCCGGCGTCATGCCCGTATAGCCGCCGAGATGGTTCACTTGATTGCAGGTCGCCTCGATCAGCAGCGGCGAGCCGTCGGTGCGCGCGGTTTCGCACGCGGCCTCCAGCACGAGCCGGTGCGCGCTGCAGATCGAATAGATGCCGCGCTGCGCGTCCGCGCGGTTCGCGTCGAAGATCATCCGCAGCACCGTGTCCGCGTGTGCGGTGCGCGTGCGCTCGGCAACGGTCGTCAGGCCGGACATGCGATACCTCGTTCGGTCAGGAAACGGTCGATCTCGGCCGCGCTGCTGTTGCCTTCCATCGGGCCGCGCCGCGTGACCGCGATCGCGCCCGCCGCGTTCGCGCGGCGCAACGCGATATCGATCGGCAGGCCCGCGACGAGGCTCGCGACCAGCGTGCCGCCGAAACAATCGCCGGCGCCGGTCGGATCGAGCTCGTCGACGGGATAAGCCTGCGCGTCGATGCGGCTCGCACGGTCGAACGCGACGCTGCCTTGCGCGCCGCATTTGAGCACGACGCGCTCGAGCAGCGGATGCGTCGCGAGCAGGCCCGCGATCGCGCGCTCGGCCGGCTGCGGCCCGCAAAAGAACGGCAGATCGGCTTCGCTCGGCAGGAACAGGTGGCACGCGGCGAGCATCTCGTCGAGCGCCGCGCGCATCGGCCGAAAACTCAGCATCTCGGGCCGCACGTTCGGATCGAACGACACCTTCGCGCCGGCGCGCGCGGCCTCGATCACGCCGCGCTGCACGGCCGCGATCGCCGATTCGCTCGTCAGCGACGAGCCCATCACGTGGAAATAGCGGCAGCCGTCGAACATCGCGGTGTCGACGTCGGACGCATCGACGCACGCGGCCGCGCTGGTCGACAACGTGAAGACGAAACTGCGCGAGCCGTCGTCGCGATACGCGACGAACGCGGTGCCGGTCGGACGGCCGACGCGGCGGATGCGCGCGACGTCGACGCCGTCGCGTGCGAGCCGCGCGACGATCGCATCGCCGAACGCGTCGCGCCCGACGCAGCCCGCATACGCGACGCGCGCGCCGAGCCGGGCGGCCTGATCGGCGAAGATCGCCGGCGCGCCGCTCGGGAACGGTCCGGCGAACAGGCCCGGCGTATCGAAGCCCTGGCCGCGCTCGGCGGCGACGAATTCGGCCAGCAGTTCGCCGGCGACGACGATCTCGGCCATCAGGCGTGTCCTCGTGCGGCGGCGGCCGCGTGCAGCGAAGCCGCCGGGGTTGCGCGTGCGAGCGGCGGCATGTCAGCTCATCCAGTTGCCGCCGTCGACGTTCAGCGTCTGGGCGGTGATGTAGTCGGCGTCGGCCGACGCGAGGAACAGCGCGGCGCCCGTCAGGTCGCCCGGCACGCCCATGCGGCCGAGCGGCACGGCTTCGCCCACGAGCCGCTTCTTCTCGCCGAGCAGCCGGTTCTCGTAACGCGCGAACAGCGCATCGACCTGCTCCCACATCGGCGTGTCGACGACGCCCGGCGCGATGCCGTTCACGTTGATCCGGTGCGGCGCGAGTGCGAGCGCGGCCGACTGCGTATAGCTGATCACCGCGGCCTTGGTCGCGCAGTAGTGCGACACGAGCGCCTCGCCGCGACGGCCGGCCTGCGACGACATGTTGACGATCTTGCCGCCGCGCCCCTGCTCGACCATCCGCTGCGCGACGGCCTGCATCAGGAAGAACAGCCCTTTCACGTTGACCGAGAACAGCCGGTCGAACACGTCCCACGATTCGTCGAGGATCGGGCGCATGTCGAACAGCGCCGCGTTGTTGAACAGGATGTCGACGCCGCCGAAGCGCTCGACCGCCGTCGCGACGATCCGCGCGATGTCGTCGCGGCGCGTGACGTCGGCCGTGACGGCCACCGCGCGGCCGGGGCTGGCCTCGATCAGCCGTGCGAGCGAGCCGCTCGCAGGCTTCAGGTCCACCAGCACGCAGCGCGCGCCCTCGTCCAGATAGCGTTGCGCGACCGCCTCGCCGATGCCGCTTGCGGCGCCCGTCAGGATCGCGACCTTGTCTGCCAGTCTCACTGGTTGTCTCCGGTTCGTTCTGTTGCACGACGGTCACGAAGTGAGCGAACGCTCGCGGACCGATCAATTGCTCTGTTGGTGATCGAATGATCGGATACGCGATACGCGCTGTCAAGACGACGTGACGGCTTTCTATGACGCGCTGCGGCACGGCGGCGCCCGGCGATGTCCCGCCGCGCCCGCACGGCAAGGGCGCGCGGCGCACGGTGCGGCGCAGTGGCGTTGACGGTGAAGGGGACGCAGCGACGGCGGGAAGCAAGGGCGGGAAACGGAATTCGCGCTGCATGGCGCGACGATACGTTATATCATCGCTGTACTTTGTTTCAGCGCCTGCTTCATGCCATGGCTACCTCATCGTCCATTGACGCCCGGCTGTCCCGGGCCGACGCATTCGCCGCCGAGCACGGGCTCGCGTGGACGCCGCTGCGCCGCCAGGTCTACGAACGCGTGCTGGCCGCGCAGCGCCCGATCGGCGCGTACGACCTGCTCGCGGAACTCGAACCGCAGCGCGGCCGCGTGCCGCCGACGACCGTCTATCGCGCACTGGATTTCCTCGTCGAGCACGGCTTCATCCACCGGATCGAATCGAAGAACGCGTTCTTCGCCTGCTGCGAGATCGGCGTGCCGCACGAAGGCCAGTTCCTGATCTGCGATGCGTGCGGCGACACCGTCGAGATTCCCGGCGGTGACCTCGCGAAGCAGTTGTCCGCGAGCGGGCCCGCGCACGGTTTCGAAGTCCACCACCAAGTCGTCGAGCTGAGCGGCCTGTGCGGGCACTGCAAGCGCAAGCCCGCGCAGCGCTGACGCCGACTCGCGCGGCGCACGCGCCGCCCTTCCAACGAGGAGTTCCATGTCCATTGCCCTGAAGCGCGCGCCGCGGCGCGCCCTGTCGCCTGTCCGCTGGCTGGCCGCCGCCGTCGCCGCGCTGTCGTTCGCCGCGCCCGTGCTTGCGCAGGCCGCGACCGTCAACGTCGTCGCCGCCGAGAATTTCTACGGCGACGTCGCATCGCAGATCGGCGGCCGCCACGTCGCGGTCACGAGCATCCTCAGCAATCCCGACCAAGATCCGCACCTGTTCGAAGCGAGCCCGAAGACCGCCCGCGCGCTCCAGCACGCGCAGGTCGTGATCTACAACGGCGCGAACTACGATCCGTGGATGGCCAAGCTGCTCGGCGCGTCGAAGCAGGCGAAGCGCGCGACGATCGTCGTCGCCGATCTCGTCGGCAAGAAGGCCGGCGACAACCCGCACCTGTGGTACGACCCGGCGACGATGCCGGCGGCCGCCCGCGCGATCGCGGCCGAGCTCGGCCGCGCCGACCCGGCGAACAAGGCCGAGTACGATGCGAACCTGCAGAAGTTCGTCGCGTCGCTGAAGCCCGTCGACGACAAGGTCGCCGCGCTGCGCGCGAAGTACAAGGGCGTGCCCGTGACGGCCACCGAGCCCGTGTTCGGCTATATGTCGGACGCGATCGGCCTCGACATGCGCAACCAGCGCTTCCAGCTCGCGACGATGAACGACACCGAGGCGAGCGCACAGGACGTCGCCGCGTTCGAAGGCGACCTGCGCAAGAAGCAGGTGCGCGTGCTGATCTACAACAGCCAGGCCGAAGAACCGATGACCAAGCGCATGCTGAAAATCGCGCGCGACGGCGGCGTGCCGACCGTCAGCGTCACCGAGACGCAGCCGGCCGGCAAGACCTTCCAGCAATGGATGGCCGGCCAGCTCGACGCGCTCGGCAACGCGCTGTCGGCCGGCAAGCAATAAACGACCGTAACGACATGACCGTCACTCCCCACGCCCTCGCCGTCGATCGCGTCACGCTCGAACTGGGCGGCCGCACGATCCTGCGCGACGTGAGTTTCTCGATCGAGCCCGGCGAATTCGTCGGCGTGCTCGGGCCGAACGGTGCGGGCAAGACGACGCTGATGCGCGCGGTGCTCGGCCTCATCCCCGTGTCGGCCGGCACGCTGTCGGTCGGCGGCGTGCCGGTCGTGCGCGGCAACGCGTCGATCGGCTACATGCCGCAGATCAGGAGCGGCCTCGCGAACCGCCGGATGCGCGGCTACGACTTCGTCGCGATGGCCGCCGACGGCCACCGCTGGGGCCTGCCGCACACGAACGCGGCCACGCGCCGCGACGTCGATCGCGTGCTCGACCTCGTCGGCGGCCCGTCGCTCGCGCGCCGGCCGCTGTCCGAACTCTCGGGCGGCGAACGGCAGCGGCTGCTGCTCGCGCAATGCCTGCTCGGCAACCCGAAGCTGCTGCTGCTCGACGAGCCGCTGATCAGCCTCGATCCGAACCACCAGCGCGGCGTCGTCGAACTCGTGCGCAACGTGCAGCGCGAGCTCGGCATCACCGTGCTGTTCTCCGCGCACGAACTGAATCCGCTGCTGAACGCGCTCGACCGCGTGCTGTATCTCGGCAACGGCGTCGCGGCGCTCGGCACCGTCGACGAGGTGATCACGAAGCCCGTGCTGTCGCGGCTCTACGGATCGCCGATCGACGTGATGCGCGTGAACGGCAAGATCTTCGTGATGTCGGGCGACGTCGAGATCGAGAAGCACGATCACGAACACGAGGACGACGATCATTCGCACGGCGGTGGCGGCGGCCACGGCCATCATCACCATGGACACGCCCATCCCGGGCATTCGCACGATGTTTGAATACGACTTCATGATCAACGCCTTCGCGGCGTCGGGAATCGTCGCGGTGCTCGCGGGCATCGTCGGCTATTTCCTGGTGCTGCGCGGGCAGACCTTCGCCGGCCACGCGCTGTCGCACGTCGGCTTCACCGGCGCGACGGGCGCGGTGCTGCTCGGCCTCTCGCCGATCTGGGGGATGGTCGGCTTCACGCTCGCGGCCGGGATCGGCATGGGCGCGCTCGGCGAACGGCTCGCGGGCCGCGACGTGGCGATCGGCGTGATCCTGTCCGGCGCGCTCGGCTTCGGCCTGCTGTTCCTGCACTTCTACACGTCGTTCGCGACGCAGGTCACCGCGCTGCTGTTCGGCAACGTGCTCGCGGTCAGCCGCGACACGCTCGCGGTGCTCGCCGGCATCGGCGCCGTGAGCCTCGCCGCGCTCGCGCTGATCGCGCGGCCGCTGTTGTTCGCGTCGCTGCAGCCCGAGCTGGCCGAAGCCAAGGGCGTGTCGCTGCGCACGGTGTCGATGCTGTTCCTCGCGGTGTGCGCGCTCGCGGTGGCGGCGGCGACGCAGATCGTCGGCGTGCTGCTCGTGTTCACGCTGCTGGTCGGGCCGGCGGCGGCCGCGCAGAACGTGTCGACGCGCCTGTCGACGGGCGTGCTGCTCGCCGCGCTGTTCGCGCTGTTCGAAGCGTGGGTCGGCATCGTGCTCGCGTATCACACCGACTGGCCGACGAGCTTCTGGATCACCGCGCTGTCGGCGCTCGTGTACGGCGCGAGCCTGTTGCGGCGCAACTGATCGCGGCGCTCGCCGCCCGATGCCAATGAAAACGCCGGCGTGCCCGAGGGCAGCGCCGGCGTTTTTTCATGCGAACCGGATGCGTGACCGGCTTGCGCCGATACTCACCGCGCCAGCACGCGCGCGTGATGCGCGAGGTGATCCGCGATGAACGTCGAGATGAAGTAGTAGCCGTGGTCGTAGCCCGGATGGCGGCGCAGCGTCAGCGGCTGGCCGGCCTTCGCGCACGCGGCTTCGAACACGTCGGGGTTCAGCTGGTTCGAGAGGAATTGATCGGCGAGCCCCTGATCGACCAGGATGCCGTCCGCGAACTTCGGTGCATCGGCGCGCGCGACCAGCTCGCTCGCGTCGTGCGCCTTCCACGCTTCGCGATCGGCGCCCAGGTAGCCCGCGAATGCCTTCTCGCCCCACGGGCAGCGCGTCGGCGCGGCGATCGGCGCAAACGCCGACACCGACCGGTACAGGCCCGGATGACGCAACGCGAGCGTCAGCGCACCGTGCCCGCCCATCGAGTGGCCGAAGATCCCGAGCCGCGCGCCGTCGATCGGCAGCTCGGCCGCGACGAGCACGCGCAGCTCGCCCGTCACGTACGACTCCATCCGGTAATGCGTCGACCACGGCGCTTCGGTCGCATCGACGTAGAAGCCCGCGCCGACGCCGAAGTCCCATGCATCGGTCTCGCCCGGCACGCCCGCGCCGCGCGGGCTCGTGTCGGGCATCACGAGCGCGATCCCGTGCTGCGCCGCGTATTGCTGCGCGCCGGCCTTGATCGCGAACGTCTCGTCGGTGCACGTGAGCCCCGCGAGATAGAACAGCGCCGGCACGCGCCCGTGCGCGGCCTGCGGCGGCAGGTACACCGAGAACTTCATCGGCAGGCCGATGGCCGCCGAATCGTGACGGTAGAAACGCTGCTCGCCGCCGTGGCACGCATGCGAGGAAACGAGTTCGAGCATGGCGGTATGCCCCCGGTCAGTACAGCACGACCGAGCGGATCGACTCGCCGGCCTTCATCAGGTCGAAGCCTTCGTTGATCCGCTCGAGCGGCAGCGTGTGCGTGATCAGGTCGTCGATGTTGATCTTGCCTTCCATGTACCAGTCGACGATCTTCGGCACGTCGGTACGACCGCGCGCGCCGCCGAACGCCGAGCCCTTCCATTCGCGGCCCGTCACCAGCTGGAACGGACGCGTGCCGATTTCCTCGCCGGCCGCGGCCACGCCGATGATGAACGACTGGCCCCAGCCCTTGTGCGTGCACTCGAGCGCCTGGCGCATCAGCTTCACGTTGCCGACGCATTCGAACGAGTAGTCGGCGCCGCCGTCGGTCAGCTGCACGATGTGGTCGACGACGTTCTCGACTTCGTTCGGGTTGATGAAGTGCGTCATCCCGAACTTCTTCGCGAGCTCGACGCGCTTCGGGTTGATGTCGACGCCGATGATCTTGTCCGCGCCGACCATCTTCGCGCCCTGGATCACGTTCAGGCCGATCCCGCCGAGGCCGAACACGACGACGTTCGCACCGGCCTCGACCTTCGCCGAGTACACGACCGCGCCGACGCCCGTCGTCACGCCGCAGCCGATGTAGCAGATCTTGTCGAACGGCGCGTCCTCGCGCACCTTCGCGACCGCGATCTCCGGCACGACGATGTAGTTCGAGAACGTCGACGTGCCCATGTAGTGGAACAGCGGCTTGCCGTCGAGCGAGAAGCGCGACGTCGCGTCCGGCATCAGGCCCTTGCCCTGCGTCGCGCGGATCTTCTGGCACAGGTTGGTCTTGCGCGACAGGCAGAACTTGCATTCGCGGCATTCGGGCGTGTAGAGCGGAATCACGTGGTCGCCCTTTCTCACGGTGCCGACGCCGGGGCCGACGTCGACCACCACGCCCGCGCCTTCGTGGCCGAGGATCGCCGGGAAGATCCCTTCCGGATCGGCGCCCGACAGCGTGTAGTAGTCGGTGTGGCAGATGCCCGTCGCCTTCACTTCGATCAGCACTTCGCCGGCGCGCGGCCCTTCGAGATCGACTTCCTCGATCGTCAGCGGCGCACCGGCCTTCCATGCAATCGCGGCTTTCGTTTTCATCGTGTCACTCCTGTGTGTCTGTGAAATCGGCCCGAGCCGGCGTGCCGGCGCCTGCCGGGGTTTCGTGCAAAGCGGTCGAAGCCGTGCCGCGCGTGGCACGGCGCAAGAATCTCGTGCTCGCCATGATGGCGGCTCCCGCCGCGCGTCGCGTGCGGGAAACGGTCGCCGGCTTGCCAGGATGCGTCATCGCTGACGCAAAAGAACAAGTGCCCGAGTTTAAACGCCCGTCGTGAACCATGCATCCGTGCGCGCGTACAGATCGACGAAGCGCGCGTGGCGGGCAGCCAGCAGGCGGTCGTCATGCGGCGCGGCAACCGGCGACGCGCTCGGCGCCAGCGTGTGCAACGCATCCTCGCGCCAATGCCCGATCGCGACGCCTGCGAGCAGCGCGGCGCCGCGCGTCGCGGCGTTCGGGCAATCGATCGCCTGCAGCGATGCGCCGAGCGCGTCGGCGAGCAACTGGCGCCAGCGCGGATCGACCGAGCCGCCGCCCGCGAGGCGCAGCGTCGTCACCGCGTCGCCGCGATCGGCGTCGCGGATCGCATCGAGCCCCGCGCGCAACGCGAACGCGACGCCTTCGAATGCGGCGCGCATCATCGCGCCGCGCGTATCGCCGAGCCCGAGGCCGAGCCAGCCGCCGCGCGCATCGGGGTTCATCCACGGCGAGCGCTCGCCGGTCAGGTACGGCAGGAAGCACAGCCGTTCGGACGCCGGCTGCGCGAACGCGTCGTCATACGCATCGGCCCATCGCGCGTAGCCGAGCCAGCCGCGCACGGCTTCGAGCGCGAGCCCGACGTTCTGCATCGCCGCCATCGTGTAATAGCCGCCGCCCGCCGCCGCACGATAGCGATGCAAGCCGCGCCGCGCGGGCGGCAGCGCATCCGCGAGCACGACGATCTGCCCGCCGCTGCCGGTCGTCAGCAGCGCATCGCCTGCCGCGGCCAGCCCGCTGCCGAGCGCCGCGCACGCGGTATCGGCCGCGCCCGTCGCCAACGGCACGCCGGCCGGCAGGCCGAGCGCGGCGGCGGCCTGCGCGCCGAGCACGCCGCCGCGCGCGGTGGACGCACGAACCGGCGCGAAGCGGTCGGCCGGCAGGCCGAGCGCGTCGATCAACGCGATATCCCATGCGCCGTCGGGCGTGGCGAGCGCGGTGGCGCACGCGTCGCTCGGATCGGCCGCCACGTCGCCGCCGAGTGCGATGCGCAGCCAGTCCTTCGGCTGCACGGCCCAGCGCGCGGCATGCAGCGCATCGGGTGCGTGCGTCGCCAGCCAGCGCAACAGCGGGCCCGCCATGCCGGGCGCCACGGGGTTCGGTGCGACGGACGATCCGGACGCCGGCCAGCCGGCCGCATCCGCCTCGCGCGCCGCGCGCGTGTCGGGCCACAGCAGCGCGGGCCGCACCGACTGGCCGGCCGCGTCGATCAGCACGACGCCATGCATCTGCCCCGAAAACCCGATCGCCGCCACCTGCGCACGCTCGTCGGCCGGCAGCCGCGCGGCCGCGCGCACGAGCGCCTGCCACCAGGTGTCGGCCGCGATTTCCGCCCAGCCGGGCTGCGGCGACGACAACTCATAAGGCTCGCTCGCCACCGCCCGCTCGACGCCGTCGGCATCGAGCGTGACGAGTTTGATGGAGCCGGTGCCGAGGTCGATTCCGAGCAGGCGCATGACGTGAAGGGGAGTCGTATGAACGGATATCGATGATAACGGGATCGCGACGCGCGCCCCGTTTTTGGCGGTCGCTTCGACGTATCGAAAATGCGGTCGGGTCGCGGCGTTCCGCCGGGCTGCACCTTGCACGCGAAAGCGGCCGTTCGCGGGTTAACCCGGCGCGATTTCCGCACCCCGCTTTTTGCCACTATGCGGCCGGCCCGATACACACCATAAAGCGACCCATATTTGACATGGGGGCCGGCGCTATTTTGAAGCGCTATAAAACCGGTACACCTCACTCCCGCGGCAGTTTCCCGATGATCGATCCCCTGCTCCATGCCGAAATGGCATATCGAACCAGCAAAGAGCGGAATAGAACCCAGTGCTCTTGTTGCATGGACTCATTCCGAATAACTTCGTATCACCCCGAAAACAAGATCATGGAGTGAGACAGATGCAATCGAACACGGTCCATCCGTGCGATGAGGTGCTGCCGACCGGCAAGCTGGTAACGCTCGGCCTGCAGCACGTCCTCGTCATGTACGCCGGCGCCGTCGCCGTGCCGCTTATCGTCGGCGCCGCGCTCAAGCTGCCGAAAGACCAGATCGCGTTCCTGATCAGCGCCGATCTGTTTTCGTGCGGCATCGCCACGCTGATCCAGACGCTCGGCCTGTGGATCTTCGGCATCCGCCTGCCCGTCATCATGGGCTGCACGTTCGCGGCGGTCGGCCCGATGATCGCGATCGGCACGAACCCCGGCCTCGGCATTCTCGACATCTTCGGCTCGACCATCGCCGCCGGCATCATCGGCATCGTGCTCGCGCCGATGATCGGCAAGCTGTTGCGGTTCTTCCCGCCCGTGGTCGTCGGCACGGTGATCGCCGTGATCGGGCTGTCGCTGATGGAAGTGGGCATCAACTGGGCGGCCGGCGGCGTCGGCAACCCCGAGTACGGCAGCCCGGTCTATCTCGGCCTGTCGCTGCTCGTGCTCACGCTGATTCTGCTGATCAACAAGTTCGGCCGCGGCTTCATCGCGAACATCTCGGTACTGCTCGGCATCGTCGCCGGCTTCGTGATCGCGTTCGCGATCGGCCGCGTGAACACCGACGGCGTGGCGCATGCGCCGTGGGTCGGCTTCGTGATGCCGTTCCACTTCGGCCTGCCGCACTTCGATCCGCTGTCGATCGTGACGATGGTCACGGTGATGTTCGTCACGTTCATCGAATCGACCGGCATGTTCCTCGCGGTCGGCGACATGGTCGATCGCCCGGTCAACCAGGAGCGCCTCGTGCGCGGCCTGCGCGTCGACGGCCTCGGCACGCTGATCGGCGGCATCTTCAACTCGTTCCCGCATACGTCGTTCTCGCAGAACGTCGGCCTGATCGGCGTGACGGGCGTGAAGAGCCGCTTCGTGTGTGCGACGGGCGGCGTGATCCTCGTGCTGCTCGGCCTGTTCCCGAAGATGGCGCAGGTCGTCGCGTCGGTGCCGCCGTTCGTGCTCGGCGGCGCGGGCATCGTGATGTTCGGGATGGTCGCCGCGAACGGCATCAAGGTGCTGTCGAAGGTCGACTTCGTGAACAACTCGCACAACCTGTTCATCGTCGCCGTGAGCGTCGGCATGGGCCTCGTGCCGGTCGTGTCGCCGCACTTCTTCTCGAAGCTGCCGCCGGCGCTCGCGCCGATCCTGCACAGCGGCATCCTGCTCGCATCGGCCACGGCCGTGATCCTGAACATCGTGTTCAACGGCGTGAAAGGCGAAAAGGATGCGCGCTGCGAAATTCGGCGCGCCGGACACGACTTCGATGGGCGTCCCGCCGACGCACACCACTGATCGCGCCGCGCCGGACGACGGCGCGACGCGGTAACGACGAACGCCACGGCATGCCGTGGCGTTTTGTTTGGGATGCAGGACCCGACACGGTGCCGGGCGATCGCACTTCACGCGGGCAGGCAGGTCGCCGGATGCACGATGCGCCATGCCGACTGACGGTGCGATCGGTGTGATCGACGTGATCGACGTGATCGGTGTGATGGCGCGAACGCAATACGACGCGACGCACGCATCGTCACGACGTCGACGCCATTCTTCCCGCACGATTCGACCGCGCAAAAGAAAACGCCGCGGACTTTCGTCCGCAGCGTTTTCGTTTTCGCATACAGCCACTTCGAAGCGAGGCGCGGCATACCGCGCCCGCCCTTCTCCGTGCTTACCCGTTCGTCGCCGTTGCCGACGCAGGCGCCGGCGCGGCCGCCTTGTCGTAATCGACCGGCGCATCCGGCGCGCGCGG
>NZ_LOYP01000040.1:0-1426 GCF_001526365.1 Burkholderia sp. MSMB1835 | reverse complement strand
TAATGCCGTTCAGTTAAGCGACTGAACGGCATTTTTGTTTGCGCCAACTTGTTGTAAACGGGGCGTGGCGATGTTAACTTTCGTCGCCATGCTGGCCGACGATTTTCGCCCTCTTGTTGAATCGCACCCGCCGTTCGAATGGGATCGGCTGGGTCAGCATCTGCCGTACGAATGGATCGAGCAGGCAGTCCAGGCCAGCGGAAGTGCCAGCATTCGGCGGCGGCGCTTGCCGGCTCAACAAGTGGTGTGGCTGGTGATCGCGCTGGCGTTGTACCGGCATCAGTCGATCAGCGAGATCGTTGACGGATTGGAGTTGGCGCTACCGGCGCCTGATGCGTCATTTGTTAGCAAGAGCGCCATCGCCCAAGCGCGGCAACGTACCGGGGCGGCTCCATTGACGTGGCTCTTTCAAGAATCGGCCCGCCACTGGATTGCCCAGGATCAGGCGCACTACCTGTTCAACGGGCTGTCGCTGTTCGCGATGGACGGCACCACGCTGCGCACGGCCGACAGTGCCGCCAACCGCGAGCATTTCGGGTCATCGGCGGCCGCGCATGACCGGGTCGGCAGCTATCCCCAACTTCGTGCGGTCACGCTCACGGCCATTCCGACCCACCTGGTATGCGATACGGAATTCGGCCCGTACGACATCAACGAGATGATCTCGGCCCGCCAACTCATCCCGCGCGTGCCGGACCACTCCATTACCGTGTTCGACAGAGGATTTCTGGCGGCCCAGTTGCTGTGCAACCTGGTCTCGGGCGGCGAGAACCGGCATTTCATCATTCCGGCCAAATCCAATACGCGCTGGGAGGTGCTCAGCGGCGAGCCTGGCGATCAGATAGTGCGCATGCGCGTGTCAGCGCAGGCTCGAAAGAAGTGTCCGGAACTGCCCGAATTCTGGCAGGCCCGCGCCGTGCTCGCCGTCGATGCGCGTGGCCGACAGCGGGTATTGTTGACCTCGCTGAGCGACCCCCAGCGTTTCAAGGCAATCGACATCGTGTCCTGCTATGAACGTCGCTGGCAGATCGAAACCAGTTACCGAGAATTGAAGCAGTCGATGCTGGGAATGGAGGTGACCCTTCGCAGCCAGACCGTCGAGGGTGTCTATCAGGAGTTCTGGGGGGCGCTGATCGCCTACAACCTGATTCGCCTGGAGATGGCGAAGGCGGCGCTGGAGGCCGGATATGCTCCCGATAAACTCAGCTTCATCCGGGCATTTCATACGATCCAATACGAAATGACTTGGGCGGCGGTGACGCGCTCGTACGGCAAACTCCCGGCGCTGCTTGGGCGCTTGCGTGAACGGCTCAAGCAACTTCCCAATGAGAAACGGCCCGGGCGCTCTTGCGCTCGGGCCGTCAAGTCCAGACCGTTCCGCTACACCGTTCGATACTTGACTCGGAACCTTAACTGAACGGCATTA
>NZ_LOYP01000039.1:0-1456 GCF_001526365.1 Burkholderia sp. MSMB1835 | reverse complement strand
TGAACTGAACCCCGAGAGTTGGACATAGATCCGACCCTTGGGGTTTTTCATGTCGAAGCACGACGAGCACTTGAAACTCAAAGTAGTGACGCAGTATTTGGCGGGAGGGATCGGCTTTCGAGCCTTGGCCCAAACTCATGGTGTGGGCCGCAGCGTTGTGCGGCGATGGGTTGCCGAGTACAAGCTGCACGGTGTTGATGGGCTGCGCCGCAAAGGGCATAGCAAATACAGCGCGCAATTCAAGCGGGAAGCGCTGGAGCGGATGCAGCGAGAGAACCTCTCGCGCACCCAGATGCAGGCGATACTGGGAATCCGGGATCCTGGGGCGCTTGCCCGTTGGGAACGCCAGTATCATGAAGGCGGTTTCCCAGCACTGTTACCGCGCCCCAAAGGGCGCCGCGCCAAGATGTCGACTGTATCGCCTACTGAATCTCCGTCCCCGGATACCGAATCGGATACCCGCACCCGCGAGCAATTGCTCAAGGAGAATGAATACCTGCGTGCGGAGGTAGCCTACCTAAAAAAACTCGATGCCTTGGTTCGGGCGGAGCAACGTCAGCCGCGACGCGCAAAGCGCAAGTAGTGCTCGAATTGAGGCAGTCCCATGCATTGGCCATCCTGCTGGACGTAGCGGGATTGGCGCGCAGCACTTTTTACTACCAACTGAAGGTGCTTCAAGCCGGAGATCGTTACGCCGGGCTCAAGCAACGCATCCGCGCGATCTACGAGTCCCATCAGGGCCGGTATGGCTATCGGCGTATCACCGCGGTAGTCCGGCAGGCGGGGGAACGGATCAACCACAAACTGGTGCGGCGCTTGATGGTTCAGCTTGGCTTGAAGTCTTTGGTGCGGCCGAAGAAGTACCGCTCCTACCGAGGCCCGGTAGGCCGTGTTGCTCCGAACGTGCTCAACCGGCAATTCGAGGCGCGACGGCCCAACGAGAAGTGGGTCACGGATGTCACTGAATTCAACGTGAAAGGCCGCAAGCTATATCTGTCCCCCGTGATGGATCTGTACAACGGCGAGATCATTGCCTGGCAGAGTTCCGTCCAGCCGACCTTCGATCTGGTTGGGAGCATGCTGAAGAAAGCGTTCTCTCGCCTTGGACGAGGCGAGCGTCCTCTACTGCACTCCGATCAAGGATGGCAGTACCAGATGGCTGCCTATCGAAGACTGCTGGATCAGCGGGCGATTCGCCAGAGCATGTCGCGCAAGGGCAACTGCCTGGACAATGCCGCAATGGAAAGCTTCTTTGGTACGCTCAAGGCTGAGTTCTTCCACTTGAACGAGTTCGACAGTGTCGAACAGCTACAGGCTGGAATCCAGCAGTACATTCATTACTACAACCATGAACGTATCCGGCTGAAACTAAAAGGGCTGAGTCCTGTTCAGTACAGAACTCAGCCCTTCTTGGCCTAGCATTCTTGAACCGTCCAACTCTCGGGGTTCAGTTCAA